>NZ_NUEU01000006.1:0-31579 GCF_002556365.1 Bacillus sp. AFS002410 | reverse complement strand
TGGAAATTTAATTGCGATTCCGAGAATTTAATTGCGATTCCAAGAATTTAATTGCGATCGCGAGAATTTATTTGCGATCCCCAAACACATTCTTTAACTTATCATATTTAAATAAATTCCATTAAATGAAAAAGCAGGAAACCCCCAAGGATTTCCTGCTTTAACTACTTTTAATAAATAACTACTGGCTCATATGTGCTAAGGTTATCAAATACAGTTTTCATTATACTAGGTGGTGTATTAACGCAGCCGCCTGAACCTGCAGTCAGATAGGCATTATTTGACCAATTAGTTCGCCAGCTAGCATCGTGGAAACCTTGGCCACTGTTTGTGAATGGTGCCCAATAATCAACTTGAACTTCATATGCGCCACTTCCTACGTGAGAGCCTTTAAGTATAGATGGCGTTCGCTTATAAAGGACATACCATACTCCTTTTGATGTATCCTCACCAGTGATGTGTTTACCTGTAACGACACTCGTTGTGATAGCTAATTTACCGTTTTTGTAAAGCCAAATACGTTGTTCTGAAATCGACACTTCGGCATACGTATCGCCAATGCCATTGTTTGAGGTCGTAGTATAACCATAACCCTCATCATTCCAGCCATGACCTAAAATGTTAGATGCAGTAATAGATTTTTTTCCAGACTCAAAAGCTGTTTGAATTTGTTTTGATTCTTTCTCCACATCTAATGCCCAGCCGTAGCCTTGTCCTTTAACTGAGATGACAGAACCGGAATGGGTCTTAAATTGGAAGTTTTTATCTAATGTAGACTGAGTTTTATTGATGTCAGCAATCTTGTTTTTTAGATCAGCATTGTCAATTGTAACTTTCATATCTTTTGATACAGACGCATTTTTAATTAATTCGCTAGCTTTTAAAGAATAAACTTTATCCTGCACTTTATAATCAACTGTGTGAGCTAGTAGTGCTTGTAGTTCTTTCTTTTCATTTTTCACAATTTGATTGTTTTCTTTAATAGGTTGTAGGTAAATAGGTTTTAAATGAATTACACTAGAATATTCATGACGTTTAAAGTCTTTTACTAGACTAGCAACATCATATTGTTCACCGTTAATGCTTTTAGAGACAATAATATTGCCTTGTTCCAAATGAACTTTCGCATCTTGTGGCGCTTTTAATCCATTATTTAGAGTGAGAAGCTTTTCTTCAATTTGTTTATTCATTGCATCCATTTGCTTTTCATCTAATTGACTTGGCATTAAAGAATAATTTTTTGCTTTAGATGAAGGAAAAAACGTGCGCTGGCTTTTTAATACTTTTTTAATAGCCGGTAGATCTTTTTCGGTAAAGCTCATCTTTGTATCTTTACCATCCAATACTTTCATATCACCTACATAAACTATGTTTTTAAGTTTGCTAGTTTTTAACTTATTAAGTGCCTGGTCAGCATTCAATCCACTTAATTTTATGCCATTAATCTTAATTTGGGCGTTAAAGTGGTTTGCCCGATTATAGCCGATTGCAATAATTGCGATTATAACGATTACTCCAATTAAAATGAAATGCCAGGGAATAATTTGATTAAATGACCTTCTCCGCTTACTATTACTTCTTTTAACATTTAAAGTAGTTTCCAAAAAAATACCTCCTATACCCATTGTTCCATTTATAAATGTTACTGAGTTTAAATGATAGTTTTGTACCCGTAGATTACAATTATATTACATAATTTACTTGGTTATTACTATTTTACATTTTTATCGAGTCGAACTTTGTCATTATTTGTTCGAGAATGGAAATTTTATCTAATTATTTTTTGGCATGATTGAATAGAAACATAGATTTTATTTGAGGATTTAATTTATTTAAATAAATAAAAAGGATATTTTTGGAATATTTTGAATTTAAATATTTGTACTTTAAACAAAAAGGGGAGAGGAAATATGAGGAAAATGAAACGAATAGGTAGCAAATTATTGTTAAGTTCCGTACTTGCAATGCAAGTTTTTACGCTGCCAGCATATGCTTCGTCTACGGATACGTCAACAATAGTCAAGACCATTCCACAAATTGATCGACTAGTAGATCAATTATCAAAAAACTCAAACACAGTCGGTATGCATGCGGGTATTGTAGTATATAACACGAGAACTGGAGAGCTGTTGGATGAGTATGACGCAGATAAAACATTTGTTCCTGCTTCTAATTTAAAACTGTTTGTTACAGCAGCGGCGCTAGATAAACTAACTCCAAATTACCATTTTAAAACTGAAGTATACACTACAGGCCAAATTAACAAAAAAGGGGTACTGCATGGTAACGTAATTGTTAAAGGATATGGTGATCCATCATTGTCAGAAGAAGATATGCGAAATATGGCTAAAGAAATGTCAAACAAGGGCATTAAATCTATTAACGGCGATATATTGGTAGATGATAATTATTTTGACGATGATCGACTTGGAGCAGGATGGATGTGGGACGATGAATCATATGGATATAACGCTCAAATCAGCTCATTAGCTGTGCATGAAAATATGATAAGTCTTTCTATTACTCCAGATGGTTCTATTGGAGAAGCCCCTTCATTAGGGATGAATCCTATGACTGATTATGTAACCATACATAACAATGCAAAAATAGTTGAGGGTAGCAATAATAATCTTGTAATTGATAGACCTCGTGGGACGAATTCAGTTGTTATTAGTGGTACGATTGGAAAACAATCATCGGTCTATACTGAAGATGTAGCAATAGATGACCCTGCACTTTTTGCAGGAAATGTTTGGAAGAGAGCTTTGAATGCAGAAGGAATTGACTTATTAAAGAAAAAAGTAAAAGTAGAAAAAACAAAAATTACAACAGGTACTCCGATTCTTGTACATAATTCCCAGCCTCTGAGTGAATTGATTGTTCAGTTAAATAAGCAGAGTGATAACTTCTATGCGGAAATGCTATTGAAGGAATTAGGTGTAGTTGCTAAAAATGAAGGAAGCTTTAATGCAGGAGCAGACGTTATTGAGGAATTTCTCAAAAAAGCAGATATCGATACAACCTATAGACAGGTCGATGGATCTGGATTATCACGTATGGATTTAATTTCACCAAAGCAAATGGCACAGCTATTGAAATATGTGTCTCAACAAGAGTATAAGGAAGTATTTGAACAATCGCTACCAATTGCAGGTGTTGATGGAACGCTTAAATCACGAATGATCGGAACGAGTGCTGAAAAAAATGTACATGCTAAAACTGGATCTATGAGCGGCATCAATAGTTTATCTGGTTATGTTACGGATCAAAATGGTGATAAGCTTGCATTTTCAATTTTGTTAAATGGTGTTCGTACATCATCATCTGCTACGGCATTTCAGGATGCGGTTGCTGTTTTACTTAGTCAGTATCCTAACCAAACAGGTGATGGTGTTCAAACAATCGCTGATACATTTTTACTTTCTACTTTGATCGACCCAATCTTGAATCAAGAAAATTTAAAAGGTGTAACGACAGGAATAGTTGTAGGTTCACTTGACCGAAAGAGTGGAGAAGAAGTGCTATATCAACGAGATGGTGATGATTTACTTACACCTGCTTCGAATATGAAGCTTTTGACGTCAGCTACTGCACTTAGAGAACTTGGCCCAGACTATACATTCAAAACGGAACTTTATTTAACAGCACCTCCAAATAAACATGGCAAAGTAGACGGGGATATCATAATTAAAGGCTATGGCGATCCAACACTGCAGTCAGATGATCCTTCTGGCCAAAAGAACGGTACAAAAATTACAATACTAGTTGAGGATTTAAAGAAAAAAGGAATTACTCAAATCAATGGAGATGTGATTATTGATGAAAGTCAATATGACACACAGCGTCTAGGAACTGGATGGGCATGGGATGATGAACCATATGGATATAATGCCCCATTAAGTGCACTATCAATAAATAGGAGTACAGTTCAAGTAAACTATCAACCTAGTGAAGTTGGGAAACCTGTAGCTTTTAATTTGGAACCTAAAACTGAGTATGTGCAAATAATAAATGAATCGAAAACAGTACAAGCTGATTCGAAAAACACATTTACGGTTGAAAAGGAGCGAGGTAAAAATATAATTCACTTAAAAGGAGACCTACCTTTAAGTGTACAACCTGGTAGTGAACAGATGGCTGTAGAAGAGCCTTCTTTGTATGCTGGTACAATAATGAAAGAAGAATTGGAAAAAGCGGGTATTAAATTTAGAAAGCGAGCAGAGGTGAAAAACGGTGTTGTGACAGATGGAGAAGTGAAAATATCACAAGTATCCTCGCCACCGCTACGTGATATTCTTGGCTTTATGACTAAAGAGAGTGATAATTTTTATGCCGAAATGCTTCTTAAGCGACTTGGGGCGGAGAAAAAAGGGGAAGGAAGCTCTTCTGCAGGTGCGCAAGTTGTAAAAGATAGTTTACTAAAGTATGGTATTGATCCGACATATAGAATGGTAGATGGTTCTGGTTTAAGTAGATATGATATGCTTTCTGCACGTCAAATCGGAAATGTACTTGCCGGTATGAGTAAAGAACCTTTTTTTGATGTATATTATCAATCTCTCCCGATTGCTGGAGTGGATGGCACATTAAAAAACCGAATGATCCAAACACTTGCTGAGAATAATTTGCATGCTAAAACTGGTACTCTGACAGGTGTGAGCGGACTGTCTGGCTATGTGACTACTAAAGATGGTGAACATCTGTATTTTGCGATATTGATGAACGGTTATAGTTCGTCTTCAAGCATTCTTACTAATGCTCAAAATCAAATAGGAACGGCATTAGCTGGAGTTTCATTTAAATAGATAAAAATTAAACTTTTATTAAGCGCAACAAAGCCGTCTTTATGATTATAAAGACGGCTTTGCCTTTTTAAAGTGGGATTCTTACATCAGGTTAAATGAGGTTTCTAATACAAAAATCATCATTTTATGTAATTTATGTAATTTATTTAATAATTTTTTAATATTGATTTCGCAGATAATAAGTTGAGCTCAGTACCAAGTAGCACAGGGAATTTAACTTAAAAAGAGGCTAAAGTAAATGCCTTTTTTTACCGATAATTCCATAATTTTAGATATATTCCTGTAATAAACATGCCATGAACGTAAATGATTTATCATCTCCCTGTTCTTTTTTTCTGAAAAATCTATGTTACGATTAGGAAAATTAGCAAATGAAGGAACATGGAGGGTAAAAGAAATGCTTAAAAAATTAATGACGATCACAGCAGCTACTGTACTCTCAGTAACTGTAAGTGCTAATGTACAGGCTGCTACTATCACAGTAAAAAAAGGGGATACCCTTTGGGATCTATCACGCACGAATAATACATCAGTAGAAAATACAAAAATGTTAAACGGTTTAACTACAGACCTAATTCATCCTGGTGATGAACTAACAATTGCCCCAGAAAAACATTATCTAGTTGAAGAAGGTAATACATTATGGGATATTGCGAAAAATAATGATACAACAGTTTCACAAATTAAAGAATGGAACAATTTACATACTGATCTCATTCACCCAGGATTAAATCTATTAATCTTTGAAGGTGTAAAAAATACTGCTCAATCTGAAGTGACTAATACTGCAACACAAACAGAAGCTACTTCAGCTGAGCCGTCAGAATCAGTGTCTCCAAAGACTGCAGCAGCACCAACAAAGGAAGTAGCTGCACCAAAAGAAAGTATATCTACACCAAAAGAGGAAGTAGCTGCACCAAAAGAAAGTGTATCTAAACCAAAAGAGGAAGTAGCTACACCAAAAGAGGAAGTAGCTACACCAAAAGAAAGTGTATCTAAACCAAAAGTAAATGTACCTGCACCAAAAAAAGAGGTATCTAAACCAAAAGCAACGAGCAAAAAAGTAGTTACAGTGGAAGCTACTGCATATACAGCTTCTTGTAAAGGTTGTTCCGGCGTTACAGCTACAGGAATTAACTTAAAGAAGAATCCAAATATGAAAGTAATTTCTGTTGATCCAAATCTTATCCCGCTTGGAAGTAAAGTGTATGTAGAAGGCTATGGTGAAGCAATCGCTGGTGATACTGGTGGAGCGATCAAAGGACATCGCATTGATGTGTTTGTAGCAAATAAGCAAGATGCGATTAATTTCGGAAGAAAACAAGTTAAAGTAACAATATTAAACTAATAGACTATAAAAAACACTGGAACTCCCAAATTAAGGGGTTCCAGTGTTTTTGTTTTTTTATTAAATTTGAATGAATTATATAAGGGAAAGATATTTTTTGTTGATTTAATCGTAGCTACAATCCTTCACTTAGCTTGTAAATCCTAATAATAATTTTCTATCAATAAATGAAAGTGCACTGTGTTCAATCCACGATGAAATATGAATATATAAATGGATTGGAGTTTAATTGACTATGTTTTTATTATTCGCTTTAGTATATTTATATAACAAATTCATGAGAGTAGAGTTTCGTTATAGGCGAAAATATAGTTTTTTCATGATACGAAGTTGAAAATAATAGTTTACTAATGTATCATTATTAATAATCAGAATATTCACTTAAGAAAAAGGGAGGATATTTATATGAATAAACAAATTCCTGAAAAGTGGTGGACTCAACTTAGGTTACCAGCCATTTCTGCACCAATGTTTTTAGTTTCTGGACCTGAGTTAGTAGAGGCAGCTTGTTTAAATGGGGTAATTGGATCATTTCCAGCACCAAATGCACGACCGATTGAGGTTCTTGATCAATGGATGGGTCAATTAAATAATAACCTTGCTTTGGCGCGCGCAAATGAGCCTGAGCGTAAAATTGCACCTTGGGCAATGAATATGGTCGTTCATAGCTCATATAGTAGATTACAAGAAGAAATTGAACTTTTGAAAAAGCATAAGCCAGAGCTTGTTATTACTTCATTAGGTTCTCCTAAAGTTGTAGTTGATATTGTACATAGTTATGGTGGCCTTGTGTTTTCTGATGTGAGTGATATTAAATTCGCTAAGAAAGCAGCAGAGGCTGGTGTTGATGGACTAATTCTAGTAGCATCAGGCGCAGGTGGTCATGCTGGGAATTTAAATGGATTTGCTTTTGTTGATAGTGTTCGTACGTTCTGGGATGGAATCATTGTGCTTGCAGGTGCCATTTCGACAGGTAAAAGTATTTTAGCTGCTCAAGCTGCAGGTGCTGATTTAGCGTATATGGGAACGCGCTTCATTGTTGCGAAAGAAAGCTTAGCAAATGACGAATATCGTCAAATGTTAGTCGATGCAACACAAGATGATCTTATATTGACTGATGCATTTTCTGGCGTAAAAGCGAATATGTTAATTCCTAGCATTGTGAAGGCTGGTCTTGATCCTAGGGAATTAAAGAAGAAAGATAAAGTCGATTTCGATGGAATGAAAAATGAATCAAGTGCGAAAGCTTGGAAAGAAATTTGGTCTGCTGGCCATGGTGTTGGGGCAATAACAAAAATTAGTTCAATTGCGGACATTATCAATGAGCTAGAAGAAGAGTATAATGAGGCTGTTGAAAAGCTTAATAACAACTTCGGAAAATTAAAGACTACTGTTGTTAAATAAAATAAAATTTGTAAGCGTTTTATAAGCATATTGTGAATCTATTGTTTATTTATAATTTTAGGATTATAATTATTTTATAGCGATGGAATCATAGTATGAGAGATGTTATGACTCTATCAATTTAGTAAACAAAAAAATGGATTGGTCTGTTAGTACGATTTGCTAATAAACTATTCCACCATGAAGACATAAAACCTATTAATTGGGTAAGTGTTTTTTGTGGTGGATTTTTTTATGGGAAAAAGGGGAGGAAAACCGTGGAAAATAACATGGTTACAATCACGATTAACGGGAAAGAAATAATTGCCGAGCAAGGTTCAACGATCTTACAAATCATCAATAAAAATGAAATGAGTCATCCGCAAATATGTTATGTTCCTGAAGTCGATCCAATTCAAACTTGTGATACTTGTATTGTTGAGATTAATGGAGAGCTAAAACGTTCTTGTTCAACTGTAGCAATGAGCGGGATGAATATTCAATTGTCTTCACCTAAAGCGAAGGAAGCTCAAACTGAAGCAATGGATCGTTTATTAGAAAATCATTTACTATATTGCACAGTTTGTGATAATAACAACGGGAATTGTAAGCTTCATAATACAGTAGAGGAAATGGGTATTGAGCATCAAAAGTATCCTTATAAACCAAAGGTTGCATCTTGTGAAGTAGATTTAACGCATCCATTTTATCGATATGATCCAAACCAATGTATTGCTTGTGGTCAGTGCGTGGAAGTATGTCAAAATCTTCAGGTAAATGAGACATTGTCAATTGATTGGGAGGCTGAGCGTCCTCGTGTCATTTGGGATAAAGGTGTCTCGATTAATGATTCTTCATGTGTTAGTTGTGGACAATGTGTAACGATTTGTCCTTGTAATGCATTAATGGAAAAATCAATGCTTGGTGAAGCTGGTTTTATGACGGGCTTAAACGAAGAATTACTAGATCCGATGATTGATTTAGTAAAAAAAGTAGAGCCAGGATATAGTGGTATTTTCGCGGTTTCAGAGGTTGAGGCAGCAATGCGAGAAACTCGTACGGAAAAGACAAAAACCGTTTGTACTTTCTGTGGTGTTGGATGTACTTTTGAGGTTTGGACGAAGGATCGTAAAATTTTAAAAATTCAACCAAGCTCTGATGCACCTGTAAATGCAATTTCGACTTGCGTAAAAGGTAAATTTGGTTGGGATTTCGTTAATTCGGAAGAACGAATTACAAAACCATTAATTCGAAAAAATGGTGTATTTGTTGAAGCGAGCTGGAATGAAGCACTTGATTTAGTTGCAAGTAAACTTGGTTCAATTAAACAAGAATATGGTAAAGGCTCTGTTGGTTTTATTTCATCTTCAAAAATTACAAATGAAGAAAACTATTTAATTCAAAAGCTAGCACGACAAGTGTTTGAAACAAATAATGTTGATAATTGCTCACGTTATTGCCAATCACCAGCGACAGATGGATTATTCCGTACAGTTGGGATGGGTGGAGATGCAGGTACGATTAAGGATATCGCAAAAGCTGGACTAGTTATTATCGTTGGAGCGAATCCAGCAGAAGGTCATCCTGTCCTTGCGACAAGAGTTAAACGAGCTCATAAACTACATGGGCAAAAACTGATTGTTGCAGATCTTCGTAAAAATGAAATGGCCGAGCGTTCTGATATTTTTATTAGACCGAAACAAGGTACTGACCAAGTGTGGCTGATGGCTGTAACGAAATATATTATTGACCAAGGCTGGCATGACTTAAAGTTTATTTATGAGAATGTTCAC
Organism: Bacillus sp. AFS002410; assembly: GCF_002556365.1. Classification (NCBI taxonomy): domain Bacteria; kingdom Bacillati; phylum Bacillota; class Bacilli; order Caryophanales; family Bacillaceae; genus Bacillus; species Bacillus sp. AFS002410. Next base: position 22,250 of record NZ_NUEU01000006.1, on the reverse strand, counting down.
TTCTTTGAAGATTTTAAAGTCGTTCTTGAGAAATATACTCTTGAATATGCCGAAAAAGTAACTGGAATTTCAAAAGAAACAATCATTCGAATTGCTGAGATGGTTCATGAAGCTGATGGAACTTGTATTTTATGGGGAATGGGTGTTACCCAAAATACTGGTGGCTCAGATACATCTGCTGCAATTTCGAACTTATTACTTGCTACAGGAAACTATAGACGTCCAGGTGCAGGTGCTTATCCGCTTCGTGGTCACAATAATGTACAAGGAGCATGTGATATGGGTACTCTTCCTGGCTGGCTTCCTGGTTATCAACATGTTACTGATAACGCGGCTCGTAAAAAGTTTGAAAAAGCATGGGGCGTTGAAATCGCTGGTAAACCAGGTCTTGATAATACCCAAATGCTCCAATCAATTGAAAAAGGCGATATGAAAGCTATGTATTTAGTTGGTGAGGATATGGCGCTTGTTGATTGTAATGCAAATCACGTAGATGAAGTTTTATCGCAACTGGACTTCTTCGTTGTTCAAGATCTCTTCTTCTCTAAAACAGCGCAATACGCAGATGTTATTTTACCTGCTGCGCCATCACTTGAAAAAGATGGAACATTTACAAATACTGAACGTCGAGTTCAAAGATTATATCAAGCATTACCTACTCTTGGAGAATCAAAAGCTGACTGGTGGATCGTTCAAGAAATCGCGAACCGTTTAGGTGCAAATTGGAACTATAAGCATCCAGGCGATATCTTTAGTGAAATGGCAAGTTTAGCACCACTTTTCTCACAAGCTAGCTATGAAGTGATAGAAGGCTGGAATAGTTTCCTTTGGGGAAGTTTAGACGGAGCAAGTACAGAACTTCTTTATGAAGATGGATTTAATTTCCCAGATAAAAAGGCTAGATTTGCTTTAGCCGATTGGATGGAGCCTGTAGAGTTTCCGGAAGAATTTGACCTATTAATTAATAATGGCCGTATGCTTGAGCATTTCCATGAAGGAAATATGACGAATAAATCATATGGTATTCAATTAAAGGTACCTGAGATTTTTGTAGAGGTGTCACCTGAGCTTGCGAATGAACGAGGAATTAAAGATGGCTCATTAGTTCGTTTAGTATCACCATATGGAGCATTGAAATTGCCTGCACTAGTAACGGATCGAGTGCAAAAAAATGAGTTGTTCTTACCGATGAATTCAACTAACAAGGAATCTGCTATCAATTTCTTAACAGGACCAGCGGCAGATCACCGTACAAATACGCCGGCTTATAAGCAAACGAGAGTACGTATGGAAGTACTACGTGTAGAAGGTAATAGTCCAATGCCTAAATCAAACCCACGAAATAAAAAACGAAATCCTCAAGATGGGGTTGAGGTACAACGTAAATGGGAGCGAGAAGGATACGTCCACTTAACGACAAAATAAAGGGGAATAATGATGGCAAAACCAATCACGACAATTCAAAAGTACGTACCGACGAAAGAAGAGCAAAAAGAGCAGAAGCTAGAGGATTTGAAGAATTTATTAGCAGAAAATGAAGATTCGTTAAATAAAATTATGAGCTTAGTTTCTGATTTAAATGATACTGGTGTGCTTGAAGCTGCGAATTCAATGCTTCAGTCTAAAGAGAAAATTGCTAAAATTGCTTTAGGACAAATGAACCGCGAGCCAGTAACGAATATAATCAATAACTTAATGGGTGCTGCAGGTGCACTTTCAAGTGTTGATCCTGAGGTAACTACAAAGTTAATCAATTCTGTCACAAAAGGAATTGATGAAGGGAATAAACATCTTGAAAAGGATGAGAAAATAGGCATTCTTGATTTAGTAAAAGTTTTGAAAGATCCTGATGTAAATCGAGCAGTTGGTTTCGGTATTAACTTTCTAAAAGGTATGGGAAAAGGTCTAAAAGAATAGTAGAAAAAACAATTCATTGTATTTAATAGAAAAGAGTTTAATAATAAGAGATGAGTCTTTTAATAAAGGTTCATCTCTTATGAATATTTTTGAAAAACAAATAGTTAAAGAAGGGAATCTAAAACGATGCTACCAAATGAAGTGAGAAGAAAAATTCTCCGCTTTGAAAATGGTGAAACAAACTATATTGAAGACAGCGTTGTCACAGAATATCCCGTCACGATTAAAATTAATGGACAAGAATTTGCTACGATGGTCAGTACGCCAGAATATATTGAAGATATGGTCGTAGGTTTTTTGGCATCTGAAGGAATTATCCGGAAATATGAGGATATTGAAAATATATGGTTCCAAGAAAAAGAAGGCTTTGTTCATATTAAAACAAAGAATATTAATCCATATTATAAAGAGATTCAAAGTAAAAGATATATTACATCATGCTGTGGGATGAGTAGACAAGGCTTTGTTTTTGTAAACGATGCATTGACAGCAAAAAAAATGAAAGAAGTGAATGTTCAGCTATCCTTTCAAGAGTGTTTTCGTTTAATGAATGAGATGCAGCAATCAGCTCTTTTGTTTCAAAATACAGGTGGGGTCCACAACGCTGCTTTATGTGATTTAAATGGATTTGTTTTGAATAGAATGGATATTGGGAGACATAATGCATTAGATAAAATCTATGGTTATTGTCTTAAAAATAAGATTCGTATTTCAGATAAAATTATTGTGTTTAGTGGACGTTTATCTTCTGAAATTTTATTAAAAGTAGCTAAAATTGGTTGTGAGGTAATACTAACTAAATCTGCTCCAACTGAATTAGCACTTCAATTAGCTGAAGAATTAGGAATTACGACAGTTGGATTTATTCGAAATAAATCTTTAAATGTTTATACACATTCAAATCGAATTGTAAGTGATTCAATTAATAGTAAATAATGAATTAAAACGATAAGTGAGGCGATGGTTATGAAAAATGTTGCATTGGATAAACACCAACGACCTTTACAGGATTTACGTATATCTGTTACCGATCGCTGCAATTTTCGTTGCCGTTATTGTATGCCTGAAGAAATTTTTGGTCCGGACTATGCTTTTTTATCACAAGATAAAATACTATCCTTTGATGAAATTGAAAGATTAACGCGTATTTTTGTATCTTTAGGCGTTAGAAAAATAAGAATTACTGGTGGCGAACCTTTATTACGGAAAGGTTTACCAAAATTAATTGAGCGATTAAATAAGATCGATGGTGTTGAAGATATTGCTTTAACAACGAATGGTACTTTACTAAAAAAGTTCGCAAAAGACTTATATGAAGCGGGTTTAAAAAGAGTTACTGTCAGCATCGATTCACTAGATGAAGAACGATTCTCTTATATGAGTGGTAATCGTGGAAATGTAAAGGCTGTCCTTGAAGGAATTCAAGCAGCTGCTGATATTGGCATGAAAGTCAAAATCAATATGGTAGTTCAAAAAGGTAAGAATGAACAAGATATTATCCCGATGGCACAGTATTTTAAAGAGAAAAAACATATTCTTCGATTTATTGAATATATGGATGTTGGAAATTATAACGGCTGGAAGCTTGATGAAGTCATATCGAAAAAAGCGATCATAGATATGATCAATGAAATCATGCCTTTAGAATTGACTGAAGCCAATTATGTAGGTGAAGTTGCAAATCGATATCGTTATAAAGATAGTGATGATGAAATTGGTATTATTTCATCAGTTACCGATTCATTTTGTTCAACTTGTACAAGAGCACGTATTTCTGCGGAAGGAAAATTATATACTTGCTTATTTGCTACTAAAGGATATGATTTGAGAGAATTGGTAAGGTCTGATCAAGATGATGAGCAAATAAAAGAAACCATTCTTTCGATATGGAGCAATCGAACTGATCGCTATTCGGATGAGCGGTTAAGTAATACAAAAAAACCATCAAATAAAATTGAAATGTCACATATAGGCGGTTAATTTAAAACGATGGGGTTTGGAGTCTATGCAATTTCTGTATAACACTCTTTCCAATAATGTAAAGTGATGATTGGTATCTCTGCTAGTTAAGCAGGGAAATTAAGCAGCATTCAGAACTCCTTATATGATGAGGATTTCTTAATGCTGCTTTTATTTAAAGGCAGGAAAGAACTTATTCCTAGACCAAGTTTTTGAGTGGAGGATCTTTATGACAGAACGTTATTCGCGTCAGCAACTTTTTACTCCTATTGGTGAAAAGGGACAAGAATTGATTAGAAAAAAACATGTTTTAATTGTTGGAGCAGGTGCGTTAGGAAGTGCTAGCGCTGAGGCACTTGTTAGAGCGGGAATTGGAAAACTAACATTAATAGATCGAGATTATGTTGAAATGAGTAATTTGCAGAGGCAACAACTTTATACAGAAGAAGACGCATTTGAAAAACTACCGAAAGTAATCGCAGCTAAACAACGTCTACATAAAATTAATGCAGAAGTGAGCATCAATGCACTAGTAATGGATGCTACTTCAGAAAATATGGACAACCTTCTAAATGATATCGATGTGATGATTGATGCAACAGATAATTTTGATATTCGATTTATCATAAATGACTTATCTCAGAAATATGAAATTCCATGGATATATGGTTCTTGTGTTGGCAGTTTAGGTATGTGTTGCACCATTCTGCCTAGTAAAACGCCTTGTTTAAACTGTATATTAAAGGGGGTACCTGTACCTGGTGCGACCTGTGATACGGCCGGAATTATTAGTCCAGCTGTTCAATTAGTATCAGCATTTCAAGTTGCGGAAGCTTTAAAAATAGTAGTGGAGGATTATTCCGCAGTCAATCCAAAATTCCTTACATTTGATTTATGGAATAATCAACATTTTTCATTTAAAGTAACGAAACTGAAGTCAGATGAGTGTCCTTCATGTGGATTGAATAAGACTTATCCTTATTTATCCTTTGAAAATCAAACGAAAACAAGTACACTTTGTGGACGAAATACGGTCCAAATCAGACCATCAATGACGAAAAATTATGATTTTAATGAACTAGAACATCAATTAAAACAACACGGAAAGGTTGAACGAAATCCATATTTGATCTCTTGCCAGTTAGAAGATTATCGGTTTGTCATTTTTCTAGATGGAAGGGTTTTCGTTCATGGAACAAATAATATACAAGAAGCTAAGAAACTATATTATCGTTTATTAGGTTAATAAAAGAGGGGTTGAGATGAATGGTTGAAAAAAGAATACCACTACCGGTAGCAGAAGCAGTTCGTAAAGTGATGGAGTTTGCTGTAAATGGATCACAGGAAATGGTTTCAATTGATTTAGCTTATGGTCGAGTATTGGCTGATGATGTAAAAGCTGATCAAGATATACCTGCTTTCGACCGTTCTCCATATGATGGTTTTGCAATTAGAGCAGAAGATACAATTCATACAACTAATGAAAATCCTACAGTTTTTGAAGTAGTAGGAGAAATTGGGGCTGGCTCAGTTTTCCCAAATAAGGTAGAACCATTCCAAGCTGTGCGTATTATGACTGGGGCTCAAATACCTCAAGGTTGTTCAGCAGTTGTCATGCTTGAATTGGTGAAAGAGATGAAAACTGAAGATAAATCATTTATTGAAATTAAACGTTCATTTCCAAAGGGTGATAATATTTCTTTTCAAGGCGAGGAAACTTCTAAAGGAGATATTCTTGTCAAAAAGGGAACAGAAATCAATCCAGGAACGATCGCATTATTAGCAACATTTGGGTATAGCGAAGTTCCCGTAGCGAAAAAGCCAGTAATCGGAGTAATTGCAACAGGAAGTGAGTTGCTTGATGTAAATGAACCACTTGAACCTGGTAAAATTCGCAATAGTAACTCCTATATGGTTCTCGCTCAAATTCAAAAATCAGGCGGGATTCCTAAATATTTAGGAAAGTTTAGCGATGACTTGGATACTTGCTTTTCTGAAGTGAAAAATGCGTTAGAACAAGTAGACATCTTGATTACTACTGGTGGGGTATCTGTCGGTGATTATGACTATTTACCAGATATTTATGCTAGATTAGGAGCTACAGTATTATTTAATAAAATTGCTATGCGTCCAGGAAGTGTAACAACTGTCGCACATTATGAAAATAAATTATTATTCGGCTTATCAGGAAATCCATCAGCTTGTTTTGTTGGGTTTGAACTATTTGTTAGACCGATTATCCAAACGTATCTATTTAACGAAACACCTCATTTAAAGAGGGTAAGTGCTGTATTAGGAGAAAATTACCCGAAACCGAATCCTTTTACTAGATTTGTAAGAGGTAAAGTTGTATACGATGAAGTTGGGTTAACCGCAATTCCTGCAGGGTTTGATAAATCTAGCGCAGTATCTTCATTAGCTAATACAGACGCATTTATCGTTTTACCTGGTGGAACTAGAAAATATGAAAAAGGGATGGCAGTGGATTTATTATTATTAGAAGATCCTCAAGGAAGTAAATGGCCTTGGCATGATTTCATTCCTTCATATAAATAAGTAGTCTTTAATATTTTAAGAAAAGTGAAGTGGTTTACTTGGAACAATCATTATTTACTATTGTTGATACACCAATTGTCGTTGAAGAAGTTTCAGATAAAGTTAAAAGCAGAAATGCCGGAGCGATTACTCTTTTTATCGGTACTGTTAGGGAATTAACAAAAGGTAAAAAGACTCTGTCTTTAGAATATCAAGCGTATGAATCAATGGCAGTAAAAAAGCTTGCACAAATTGGTGATGAAATAAAACAAAAATGGCCAGATGCACTCGTTGCGATTACTCATAGAGTTGGTAAATTAACGATTAGTGATATTGCCGTTGTTATTGCAGTTTCCTCGCCGCACCGTAAAGTTGCTTACGAGGCAAACGAATACGCAATCGAACGAATTAAACAAATTGTTCCGATTTGGAAAAAAGAGTTTTGGGAAGATGGTACGATGTGGATTGGTGACCAACTAGAAAACACAGCATACGAAGGTGGAAAACCAAGTACGGAGGAATCAAAATGATTAAAGTATTATTATTTGCTCATTTACGCGAGAAAGCTGGAACTGACGAATTAACAATTTCAGTCGAAAATGGAATAAAAGTTAAAGCGTTAAAAGATTTGATCATGAATAAATACGATTTACCACAGCTTAATCAAATTATGACGGCAATAAATGAAGAGTTTGTAACGGATGAAGAAATTGTAAGCGACGGCGATACTGTAGCGTTTATCCCACCAGTTAGTGGAGGGTGAAATAGGAATGCTAGAAAGTTGGTGGAGTTTTGCATAAACATAATGAAAAAGCAATTGTTAACATCACAGTTTTAACAATTAGTGATACTAGAACTGTTGAGAATGATGAGAGCGGTAAGCTTATAAAATCTTTATTAGAAGAGCAAAATCATATTGTGCATCATTATCAAATCATAAAAGACGAAATAGAATTGATTGATTCGACAGTTAGATCATTGAGTGAAGATGATGAAGTTCAAGTAATGATTCTAACAGGTGGAACTGGTTTTACAAGAAGAGATGTTACATATGAAGCAATTTCAAAATTACTTGATAAAGAAATGCAAGGATTTGGAGAGTTGTTCCGTTCATTAAGCTATACGGAAATCGGACCAAAAGCGATGTTTAGTAGAGCAATTGCTGGTAGTTTTAATGATAAGGCGATCTACGTCATTCCTGGCTCAAAGAACGCAGTGAACCTAGCGATGACAAAATTAATTTTACCGACTTGCCAACATTTTGTGGAAGAATTAAATAGACAATGAAAATAGCTGGCGTAGTTTTAGCAGGTGGAAAATCCTCTCGATACGGTAAACCTAAGATGTTTGAGAAATATAAAGACAAATTTTTGTATGAATATAGTGTACAAGCATTAGAGGAAAATTCGATTTCACCAATCATCATTTCGACAAACGAAAAACTAGTTCCGTATTTTAGTAAAAATGATTTAGAGTTTGTTATTGAAGGAGAAACTGAAGAATACCAAGGTCCACTGTATGCAATGTACAATGCATTTTCTAAAATACAAAACATTGATTGGTATTTTGTCTTAGCTTGCGACACGCCTTTTATTACAGCTGACTTTGTAAGGAAAATGATCGCATTGCTTAAAGACAGTAACGTTGATGTAATTTTACCGATCCAATCAGATAAACTTCAACCGCTATTTGCACTCTATCATCGTGATTGCATCGGGAAGATGAACGAAATTTTAGATAAAAACAATCGAAAGCTTCAGATACTATTTGATGAGGTTAATGTATTAACAGTACCCTTTTCAAAAGATGAACGAATCTTTAAGAATATAAATAGGCCTGAGGATTGGCAAAACGGGCAGGAGTAATAGGCTAGTAATTTCTATTCCCTAGTACCTGTTTCGTAAAAGGAGGAAGCATCATGAGTGAGTTTTCCCATTGGAATGAAGAAGGTAGACCTAAAATGGTCGATATATCAGAAAAAGACATAACAACAAGAGTAGCGGTCGCGCAAAGTACAATTTCGATTTCAAAGGAATTATATGATGCCATTCAAAATGGATTAATTAAAAAAGGTGATCCTTTAAATGTTGCTCAAATTGCTGGAATCATGGGGGCTAAAAAAACGTCTGACATTATACCGATGTGTCATCCTATTGCACTTTCAGGGACTGACTTTACATTTGAATATGTAGAAGTACCAAATGGCTATGATTTAATCATTCGTGCAACAGTTAAATGCAGTGGAAAAACTGGAGTTGAAATGGAGGCACTTACAGCTGTAAGCGTAGCTGGCCTTACGTTTTACGATATGTGTAAAGCCGTTGATAAAAGTATGGTCATAAAAGACACATTTTTAGTTCAAAAAACTGGCGGTAAAAGCGGCGACTTTTTTCATAAATAAGATTGGAACATAAGCTTAATTGATTAATAGTATGTACTATTTAATCAATTAAGTTTTCCAATTTTTTATCAAAAACAAATACTGAAATCGCAAGATCCTCTTCTACTTTCATATCAGAAAAAAGATTGATAAATTTAGCACCAACGATTTCTTCCAATTTAACTGGATGATTTTTCGCATAGACATCTTGAATCATCTTTGTTCTAGCGTTGTGAACGATATCTCGCCCTTCGGAAGATTGAGCGATAAATAATTCAGTAGGCGTAAGATTGCCATACAAAGTTGAAACAGCCATATTCTCAACAAAAACTGTATGGATTCTTTCAGGACCTTTACCAAATAACTCTTTACGTAGTTTTCGTATATAGTCATTAAATTCATGGATGACTTTAGACATTACAAATACCCCTTAACTTAGTTGTGTTTTTCTTATCATAAAACAATGATTGGAAAATTTAAAGAAAAATTGAACATTTAGTGAACGTCTAAATGAAGGCATTACTAAATTTTAGTTAATATAAAGGGGAAATTTAAATAAATATCAACACCATGAGTACACAAATCTAAACTGATTTTTGTATTGATGGTGTTTTTTCAGTTAGCTTTTTATAATAGGAGTATAAATAAAAAGGAATTGAGAGCGATGAAAAAGAACTATTCCGTTTTGCAAATTGTAGGCTATCAAAACAGTGGGAAAACAACACTGACAGAAAAACTAATTAAAAAGGCCAAAAACAAAGGATTATTAGCGGCTTCGATTAAACATCATGGGCATGGTGGTGCACCAGATTTAGAATTAACTAGTAAAGATAGTGTTCGTCACTTAAACTCCGGAGCAATTGTTTCTAGTGTTGAAGGCGATGGTGTTTTACAATTAAGAACAAATTTAATTAATTGGGATTTAAAAAAGACACTTGAATTATATCGCTTTTTCTCGATGGATATTATTTTTATTGAAGGTTATAAAAGGGAAAATTATTCAAAAGTAGTATTAATAAGAGATGAGGGTGACCTACATTTACTCGATTCATTAACAAATATTAGCTGTGTTATTAGCCACGTTGTAATTGAAGAGAGTAGATTGAAAGAGTATCAATATTTCCATCTTAGTGATGAAGAAAATTACATAGAGTTCTTAATGCAAGGAATTTTAATAGGTAATTTCATAGATGGTTAAAAAATGCTTTGTTGTGAAATGAGGAGATTTATTGTTAGAAGAATTTTTAATTCCCCTTAAGATTTCCCTTAAGGTTACGATTGTATCAGGGATTCTCGTTATTATTTTAGGGACGATAGCTGGAAGAATTCTTTCTATGAAATCCTTTAAAGGTAAGACATTACTAGAAACTGTTCTAATGTTACCTTTAGTTCTTCCACCTACAGTTGTAGGATTTTTACTATTAGTCATTTTCGGAAGACAAAGCTTCCTTGGAAAAATGATCGAATGGTTCTTTAAGCAACCACTTGTATTTACATGGTGGGCTGCTGTAATTGCTTCAATTATTGTAGCGTTTCCGCTAATGTATCAGTCTGCGAAAACCGGGTTTCAAAGTGTCGATAATGAAATTGAAGAGGCGGCTCGAGTATGTGGAGCAAGTGAATGGAAAGTATTTTTCTTTATTTCAATACCTCTTTCATTCAAAGCCATTATTTCAGGAAGTATTTTAAGCGTTGCGAGAGTACTAGGCGAGTTTGGTGCTACACTCATGTTTGCAGGAAACATACCAGGAAAAACACAAACTGTCCCAACAGCAATTTATTTAGCAATAGATTCCGGAAATATGAAAATGGCTTGGCTCTGGGTACTATCAATGGTTTTTATTTCGTTTATCATGCTATTAGTTGTACAGTTGAAACAGAAATGATTTATACTCAATACAACTTATAAAGATTATTTCTCCTAAGTAGTATATAATGCTTTGTGTAGGATATTTTTCCTTATTATTCCAAGTTCAGATTCAACTAAAATGATTACATAAAAAAGACAGAGTTTTACCATTAGAAACCTTAAAAGGAGATGATGGAACGGATGACAAATAAAATTGAATTAGTTAACCTTGCAGTAGCATTACCAAGTAAAATGCAATACGGTGAAAATAAAGAAATGATTACAGGAATCTGTAAAGAAGGCGTCGAAGAAGTTTATTTAACGAAAGCCGGCTTTAAAGGTGATGGAGTAGCAGATTTAAAACATCACGGTGGACCAGACCGAGCTGTCTGTGTATATTCATTTGAACACTATTCGCTATGGGAAAAAGAGTTTAATGTAAAACTCCCACTTTCAGCATTCGGAGAAAATATCACGGTCACTAATATGCTAGAAAAGGATGTATGCATTGGAGATGTCTACCAAATTGGTGATGCAATCATTCAAATTACACAAAGTAGAATCCCTTGTGACACAATAACAAGAAGAACAAACGTCGCACTTAAGAGAATCGTAGAAACCGGTTTTACAGGATATTTATGCCGAGTATTAAAAGAAGGTACGATTAGAAAAGATTCAAAAATAGAATTAATTGAAAGACAAGAAAATAGAATTTCAGTTTTATATTGTAATGAGATCTATTTCCATAATCCTAAAAATGTTGAAGGGATTAAAGCTATATTAGCGGTCCCTGAGCTAGCTGAGGATTGGAGAAACCGATTGAATAAGCGATTAGAGAGTTTAGTTTAATAGTTATTAAATAGAGGATGTCCTATTGGGCATTCTTTTTTTTATATAATAAAGGCAGCATATAAAAGAAGAGTAGGGGTGAATTTCGGAGTACAAATATGGATAGAGGAACTGCAAATAAGTGTGAACTGCAAATAAAATGGGTGAAACTGTAAATAAAGTCAGTGAAGCTGCAAATAAAATTAACGAGACTGCAAATAAAGCCAGTGGAACTGCAAATAAAATTAACGAGACTGCAAATAAAGTCAGTGGAACTGCAAATAAAGTATGAACTGCAAATAAAAATAAAGAAACTGCAAATAAAATCAGTGAAACTGCAATTAAAATTAACGAAACTGCAAATAAAATTAGAAAAACTGCAAATAAAGTCCTTAGAATCCCGAATACTATAGAATATTACCCATACGGGTTAGGGTATTTTGAATGTATAATCGTCTAAAAATAGATGCTTACAAATAAAAGATTAGTAAGTTAGCTTAAATTCTTCCTAAACTGTTTAAAAAATGAAAGAAATCTACTAGATTTTAAAAAATAGTGATGATGAAATCAACTATAAATGAAAAATCTCCCAAAGATACCCCACATCAGTATTATAAATAAAAGGCGTCCCATGTGTCAGTTACCCTGACTATAAGGACAGCCTCTATTTTTAGACAAAAAATGTTGAATTTAATAGATTATAAGAATCCCATCCAACTCATGCATTACTTGAATAAGAAAACAAGCTTGTTAAAACATCTGCTCTTTAACTAGGATTTGTTCTAACTCATCTTTTTGGCGCAAGTGATGACGAAAATGCATAAAAACTAGTTCATACCATTCCTTTGCATTCAGCCAACCGAACCCTCCATGTTTGACTTTGTAATTTGGATTTATATTACTCACTTTTGATTCCCATTGGCTTAACCTTAAAATTACTTGATTCATTCTATTGATCAGTACCTCATTACTATCTGAATTATTAGGTGGAGTATTTAGTTTATCCGGCAATTTAATTTTAATTGGTGGGAACCCACCGATCTTATATAAACGTTCACCAAACTCTGTTTTCCCAAGATGTTGTTCTTCGTTTAAGGTGACACAAGTTTCCATATCATCTAGATATTCATGGGCAACAACGATTAAATGATCATACATTTGTCCAATTGACCAAACCGATTCTTCTGATTTAAATCTTAGCTGTTCTAAAGAGTATTTTTGAAGCTCGTTTTTATATGTGATAATTAGTGTAAGTTCATTCAATTTGATTCCTCCTTTAAAAACTAATCCAAAGCAGTTATATTTTCTTACTTGTAACTAAACATTCAATATTTGAATACAAATACCTTTTTTCATGGAGATTATAAAATCAACTCTAAATAGAAACAAGAATACCCTAATTAGACCAACAAAACAAAAAGAGGCAGCCTATGTGTCAGTTACGCTGACTTTTAGGACGGCCTCTTTTTGTTCAACTTTAAAACTGCTATTACTAATCTTTAATTTTTAGTCCCATTAATGCTGCGAATTGAACTGCTTGATTTGAAGAAACTGTGCAGCCATGTAAATTATTTATTGAAACTGTTAATTCATTAAATGTAGAAGAGCTAATATCAATTCCTTTAAGAGAAGTTTGATCAAAGTTTATTCCATCAATATTACATTTATTAAAATCAATTTTTTTGAATTTACAATCATAAAAATCAGTACTTTTTAAAATAGAATCATTAAAAATTACCTTTTCAAGTTTTGAATTTCCGAATATAGATAAATTTAAAACAGAGTTCTCAAACTGAACATTCCCAAGGCTAGATTCAGTAAAATTAGCACCTACTAACTTACAATTCTTAAAGGTAACTTTATGAATGGAAGCATTGGTCATATTGCAATTCGATAGGTCACAGTTTTCAAAATACACATCAGACATACTTATATTTCTAAAATCTGTATTGGTGAATTTACTATTCTTGATGACCATTTTATATAAATAAACTTTATCTACAGCTTCATTTTCAAAAATAGAGCCAGTGATTTCACACATCCCTAATTCCGGGTCTTCCTCATAAAAAATGTCATGAAAATTTCTAGATTGTAATTCTCTAGGAATATTTGGTGTATCGATTTTCATTATATTAACCTCACTTTAAACAATTAGGATGAAACTAAATCGAGCAGAATATTTACACATAACTATAAACAATTTTAAGCTTTAAAAAAAGACTTTTAATTTTCAAAGATTTGTGTCAAAAAACTAATATTTCTTTGACTGTAACTATTCATTTTAATATGAAAAGTCACTTTCTTTATTATTCAAATATCACATGAGTATGTATTTTCGATTTGCTATTAGCTTAGGTAAGAAACAAATCTGTACGATTAACTGGACTTTGGTTAAGTAGATTGTGATTTTCTTATATAGCTAAATGGCAGTTTAGTTGAACAAGGAAAGTTTAACTTTTAAGCGAATCTTTATTTAAATAAATTAAATATGGAGGTGGCTATTGAGAATGAATATGAAAAAAACTACGTTACTAAATAATGGGAAAATAATAGATGTAATATCTGGTTTAGTATATAAAGCAAATGTTCTAATAGAAGATGGAATAATTACAAAAATATATTCAAAAAAGGATAGTTTTACATTTCAATATAGTGAAGATATTATAACCTTGGATTTAGAAGGAAAATGGTTAATACCAGGACTGATAGATATGCATGTACATATAAAGGAAGGTTTTGCTCCACTATTTGTTGCATCAGGTATTACAACGGTTCGTAATACGGGTGGAAATGTATATGAATTAAAAAGATTAAGAGAAGCACCAGTTGAGGCACCTACACCTAGAGTTTTTTCTGCAGACCGTATCATCGATGGACCACCTGGACAATGGGGAGAAAATAGCCCTTGGAATATAAATATAGATGATCCCGAAGAAGCTCGTAAGGAAGTCCAGAGGCAATTAAATGCAGGAGCAGATTTAATTAAAGTATATGGATGGCTTTCAGAAGCAATTATGACAGTAGTAGTAGAAGAAGCTAAAAAATACGGAAAAGAGGTAAGTTGCGATTTAGTCTACTCATCTAAAGTAAATGCTATTGACGCTGCAAAAATTGGAGTCAAATGGAATGAACATGCATCAGGAATTATACAATCTATGTACCCAAACTGGTCTATGGATGCCGAAAATCAATATTGGAATGAGGTAAATTGGGAAGAACCAGATATTTCATTAATAAAGGATATTTGTTTACAATTAATTCAATTTGATGTGATAATTTGTCCAACAATGACTTTGTTTGACCAAATGGATAGTTTTCCAAATTACTGGTATCCAGAAAATAAAATTACAAAAAAAATGGAAGAAAATAACTCCTTAATCCAACAGTGGAAAACTATATCACAGTTTGGAAATGGACTAAAATCTTTAAGTCGACAAAGTAAAATAAATAAATTAATTGCAAAGACTTATTACCATTTAGGGGGTACTGTTGTTGCAGGAACAGATACTCCAGCTGGCATTTGGACACTTCCTGGTATGGCTCTTCATCGTGAACTGGAGTTATTTGTAGATGCTGGATTCGATGAGATTGATGCTCTAAGAGCAGCAACTAGTATAGCCGCAGAATCATTAAAAAATAACAATATAGGCTCTATTCAAGAAGGATCGATTGCAGATATTATTATTCTAAGTAAAAATCCTATTGAGGATATAAGAAATACAAAAGAGATTGATTTGATCATAAAGGGAGGACATATTTATAATCAAAATGATTTGTTAAAATATGTTCCTAATGAAGAAGAAGTCAAAAAAATTTCGGAAGATTTTATGAATAATTTTAAAGTAGAAATGTAATTAATTATGAATAGTTAAATCTAAAGTATTAATCCTTATTCAACTAACGCATGCTTATTTTGAACTACGATTGACTGTTTAGTCGATTTTTTTTATTCAACAAAATGGCAGTATAGTTCAATAAGACTTATATTGACTAAGGAGGAATTTGAAGTACATATACTGAATATTGAATTGAAAGAAGGTCTGAATCGATTGACCTTGTTTACTGTACTAATTGGTACAATAAACAAATAAGAAAATGTAGAGGTGTTAGATGACAAAAATTAATGCTAAATCAATAGTATTGGATAAATATAATGTTTCTAAATCAGAATTTTTAGGTTCGGGAATGGAAGCCGAGGTTTATGTTTATGACAATAATAAAGTATTGAAGTTGTATAATAATATGTCCGATTCTAATAAGCAAAAAACCCTAAAAGATTTCTACTCTAAGATTGATTCAAGTTCTTTGAGCTTTGATCTTCCTTATATTTACGATACATTTGAGGAAAACGGCATTTTAGTAACTATTGAAAAAAGAATTGAGGGTAGTAATATGCAAAGTATGCTCTCAGAGATGAATTATAGCGAACAAAATAAAATGATAGAAACATATCTTAATGCAAATCTTGAATTAAAATCTGTAAAAATAAAATCTAATCTTGAAGGTTTCACTCTATTCAATGATAACCAGATATCTTTACAAAAAATAAATAGTTGGTATGAATTATTGAAAGAAATAATTTTAAAAAAACAAAAGGAACTGGAGTCTTATTTCAAAAGAGATGTCGTGAATTACGATGTAAAAGTTAATCAATTAGTAGAAATTTTGTCATCTGGTTATGAAGGCGAATATTCTTTAATTCACGGAGATTTTTATCCTGGGAATTTAATAATTAGTAAGAATGGGATAGTTACAGGATTAATCGATTTTGGATTGATGACAATGTACGGTGACAACTTATTTGATATCGCAATAAGTTGGGTATGTTTTGATATGTATAATGAGTTAAATGCAAATTTATATGAGAGATATCTAAACATAATTATTTCAACGTTAGGTGAAGGTGTTAGAAAAAGATTATATTTGTACGTACTAATATATAGCTTTATTTCTGCCAATTTTTATTCTCATAATTGTGAAGATGGTCATTATCAATGGTGTGTTAAAAACTTAAATAATAACCATTATTGGGAGGGTCTTTAAGAAATAAAAATGAACTGGCTTAAGTAACTAACGCATGCGATTCTTCAATAGGAGATCGCTTTTTCTTATTAAACAAAATGGCAGGTTAGTGGAATAAGAATCTGTAAAAATCTTTTTATTTTGTTATAGTCGATATTAAAAGTAGAAGTTAATATGAAAAACGTTTTGTTAAGAAATAAAGGATGTGTTCTTATGGTTAATTTCGAAAAATTAGTTTATCCAGCATTCATTAAACAAGATGATGAAGGCAGATTTGGTGTTTATTTTCCTACCCTTTTTCCTGAGTTTGGGTGGGACTTTTCTTTATCGGCAGGTGTTACCAAATTTGAAGCTATTAAAAATGCAAAAAAGGATTTAGCATATTCTTTAGCAGGAATTTTATATGATAATGAATCTCTTCCAATACCAATCCCTATTCAAAAAGAGTTACTTACAAAGGGAATGGAATTAATTGATGTAGAAACCTCTTTTATACCATACTCCAATGAAATAAAGGAGCATTTAAAAGGTCGCCATTGGCATATTGCCTATTACATTGAAGAATATGAAGAGGAAATTGAAGCTATTGGCTATAAAAATGACCGAGGAGAATGGGATATCTTTTTTGGAGATTATTCCGAAGAAGAGGAAGCTCTATTTTTTGATTCAACGTACAAGAAAAATTCTCCGTTCCCAGAAAGTATAATACTTTTTTCCGTCAAACTACGTTCTGAAGCACAAGAGAAGTTTAATCAATTTGTTAAAAATGTAATTTTAAAGCTCCGTACCAAGGATAAATGGATAGAACGAAAAAAGAACTATTAGAATCAGAGGGAAATTTAAAATATCCGTTATACAAATAATAAATGAAAAAGTAAAAAGTGGTGAAGTTCCTGAAGAAGATGCAAATTTAATGATAAGGGAAATTAAAAGATTTTAACTGTTTACTTATTTAAAATCTAAATAATCTTATTCAACTAACGCATGCGTTAGTTGTATAAGGAAAGTTACAGGAGCGTGATTTTTTGGATATTAAACATTGGTTTGTCAGTGTTCTTTTTCTGATTTTGTTATTTTTAATCCGAAAGAAATCTAACAAATATAAAAGTATTATGTCTATTCGACTATTAATTGCGAATATTGCATTACTGTTAATCGTATTGCTATTTTCTTGGTTAGTTATTTACGTGATTCCTCATAACAATACTTGGAGTTACGTGATTCCTGCAATTATTCTCTTATTGATCTTCTTAATTATGTTAATTCAAACAATTCGTTACACAATTAAATTTTTAAAAAATCTAAAAAAATCGTAAATCCTCAAAAAGTCATCAGTCACTATAGTGTTGTCAATTTTACCTACTTAAAGCAACAAACTTTGCGAAAACAACCTAAAAAAAAAGAAAAAGCATGCTAATTGCTTTGCTTTTTTATATTTTGTGATTCTAAAGGGAACGTCTTAAAATAATGATCGTCCTCTATTTCGCTAAATGGCAGATTAGTTTAAATGTTAAGTATCACAAATAGGTATTTTAATATTTGTAAATTGTTTCATTTTTTAAGAAATAAGTAAGATTAAAGATAGGGAAATGAAAGATTGAAGAGCTAAACCTTGTTTATAAACTATTGAGGAGAAGAATGATTTATTAAAACAGTTCTTTCAAGATATTTTTAGGAGGAAGAGATGAATAAAAAAAATATTTTTTCAATCGCAACTTCTGCCTTTGCATTGACAAATTTTCTAGGCACTACTTATGCTAGTACAAATACAAAGGTTTCAATAAATAATATGCTTTAGGAGGATTGGGGTGTTGGCAACTTGGTATTACAACGCCTCAGACAGAACAAATCTTATAAAATGAATTTAAGATTAAAACAAAAACAGCCAATTCTTGAATGAACTGGAAGGCGTATAAACCTATCACCTTTAAGTAAGGCTTTTCATTAAGAGATTTAACAAGAAAGAATAGTAAGAATAAACTTCAGGTGGGCGGCACGACGGACTGATCAGTAAGGAAAGTGCACCTTACTGTCACTCCCGTATGTGTCGCTTCAGTATTAAATGAACCGATAACCACGGTCTTTACGGAGTTCTCCTACATGCCGAAGTTTCCTGTTCCAATTACGGCAAGGCCGCCATACCGAACGAATTTATGTTTAGGCATTTAATGGAGTAAGACTTATTAGGCGAACGAGGACGATTAATGCAATAAAGCAGACAGTCCTATTAGTCGTCACGATTTAAAAAATAACATTCCTCTCTTTATGAAAGGGAATGAGAATTCATGAAAACAGGTACATTTTTCTTAATAATGAAAAATGTACCTGTTTTTTACTTTCCTATTTTTTGACTTGAAACAGTCTTGGAGGAAGTTGTGCATCCCAATTTTCTGGGATATCTAAACGTAGAGCATGAGCAATGACGGCAGCAGTATCTATATTTTCTACATCCGACAATACGGTGCCAGGCTTTATAGACTTTCCTTTAGCAGTCCAGAAAATGGTCTGTTCTTCTGGGGAGGAACCACCATGACCAGAACCTTTCCCTCCATGATCCGCTGTGATGATAATTAGAGTATCTTTCATCAGTCCTTCTTCTTCTAAAGTTTGGACAATTTGCCCAACATGCTGATCCGCTTGTTGTAATGCCTCATACCATCTCTGGCTGCCATAGCCATAGTTGTGACCTGCTCCATCTACTTCATCCAAATGAACAAATATATTACGACTGTTTTTACCTTCTGCTTTGATGTAGTCCACTGCTTTTTGTGTCGTATTATTATCGTTCCCACCATTTACTTTATAAGCATCTGCAGAATCTTCAATAATTCCTTTGTTGATTGGAGACCACGTAGTAAAGGAAGCTTGATTAAGCATAGGACGCTCTTGTTTTAGTAGTTTCATATAAGATGGATAAGGATTTTTTTCAGGGTAAGGATTACCTAAATTGTCGTTGTTCAGACCATGTTTTGAAGGTACAACTCCATGGAGCATGGATCCCCAGTTTTGCCCGCTAATCGTCGGCATCATTGCTTTTGCTTCATATGTTCCTGCGCCTTCACTCATTAGCTTCTGTATATTTATTGCATTTGCTTGTGGGTCTTTTACCCCGTTTCCTGCTCCATCGATTCCTATGAATACTACTCGCTTGTAAAGAAAATCTTTCTTGTAAGGTGCCAGCTTATCTTTTATCATTTGCACATCTAAGCGATCCACTTTTTTATCATTGTTAATATCCGCTATTTGTGCATGCTTCCAACGTTTGTCACCTTCACGACTATTTTGGTTTTTCAGAATGAGTTTTAGATCATTATCAGTTAACAACCCATCTCCCGACACGTCAATGGAGTTGGATACATGTACGTTAGCTGTAGCCGTTTTACCACCATCGACCGTTTTGGCTGTAATCGTAGCTTCGCCCGCCTTCACTGCAATGATAGTAGGACGGTCGTTAAGCATTTCGATTTTTGCTACTGATTCATTACTAGAGGTCCATTCCACATCTTTTACTGTCGCATCTGATGGAGAAACCGTTGCTGTCAGTGGCATAGGTGCTCCTGCCTTCAGATTGAGTTCAGTCTGATCCAAAGAAATTGATTCTACTGATGTCGGTTGAAGTGGAGGTGCATTATCATACATGGCGCGGACTTCCGATTCACTCAAAACATTTCGATAGATTTTAAGATTATCCACTGCGGCAGTAAGAGTAGAACCATAATTTCCTGTACCATCTTGTCCGATTTTCGTCGTAAAAGAAGTATCAAGAGTTCCTTTCATTCCAGAAATATCTATAGAATGAACTAAGCTACCATCTTTATAAAAGCGTGCACTCCCATCACGATCATGCGTTACAACAATGAAATGCCATTGATTATCAGCAACATTTTCCATATTATAATCTTTCCGATCGCTTCCGGATGTCTTGAAGTTCCAATCAAGTTGTTTTGAACTGTTCAACGCTAAATTCCAACCTGTATTGCTTCCAGAATTCCAACTCTTATTTGAAATGATAGCAGGGTCTCCTTGAATATTGTCTGATTTAACCCAGAAGGCAACAGAAAAATCTGTGGTCTCTCCGAAACGTAAATCGTCACGATTGCCCAGGTCTACATATTGTCCTTTTGATGTAAATTTAATTGCTTGATCAATTCGTCCTTGAACAAATCCTGGATTGCCTTTGATTTGAGGAGTTATAGTACTTGAAGAGCTATCCTCAACATTGTTGTCAAAATTAATGTCAAGAACTGTTCCTTCACTAGCAAACGCAACGGACGACATACTACTGTTGGATAAAACATTAAATGGGAGATATGTACTTTTTACAGAAAGTGACATCACCAAAGTTAATGAAGTTCCCACTACTACTTTTTTTAACATGTTAGATTTCATTATTTTCCCTCCAATTTAAAATAATCTGACATCTCAATTGTAGAGAGGGGATGTAAATATATGAGTAGATTTTTGTAAATCTTTTTAAAATATAGGCAAAAAAATGGCAATACTTTTGTAAATTTTTTTAAAATGTAGGCAAGAAAATGGCAATAAAACCCTTATCTACATAAAATTCCTTTGTTATATAGCTATTAATCCACGTCGAAAAAATCATCATGAACGATAAGATAAGAATTGTTCCTCTAGTAAAAGTTAAAAAATATACCGAATGAATAGATATTAATTTATATCAATCATTCGGTACGTTTTATAATATTCACTTTTTTCTACCCTGTTTAATTGTTTCCCTAATACATTTTCTAAATCCTAATTACGAGTAATAATTCTGTAGGATATACAAACAGTGGTTTAAATACTGGTAAGACTTATTACTATAAAATTAGATCATATCGAAGTATAAACGGAGTAAAAGTATATAGTTCTTATTCAGTTATTGTAAGTGCGACTCCAATGGTAGCCATGTCGTTAAATCTAAAAGTAACTAGGGTCAACAGTACTTCAATAAAATTGGCATGGAGTAAAGTAGTGAAGCAAGTGGTTATGTATTATTTAGAAGTACATCCAAAAATAGTACTTATACTAAATTAGCGACGTTTAAAACAAACTTTACAGTAAGTTACACAAATCAAAAAGTAACAAAAGGTAAGATTTATTATTTTAAATTAAGAGCATATCAAAAGGTAACAAGAGAATTGCTTGGTCACTATATGGAATTTCAATTATAGGACTAGTAACTGTAAATTTATTATTTTCTTGAATTTTTCTAATGCTACTAACGCAACAGTTAGTTGCATAAGCAGGTATTCTAAAGAACCCCTTCGCCGAAATCTCTAATTACAATTGATAATATAAAAATTAAAACTAATATTATTCCAAATATAATTAAAGGGATATCTCTATTTTTTGAACCTAGCAAATTTCGAAAGATGTCTTCTAGTAAAAAAATAGTATTAAACATTACAAAAATAAGAATTATAGGGATTACAATATTATCAGAAGAAATGCTAAAAAAATCGGTTACCATTAATAAAAATACTCCTAAAGAAGTTGTTATTAAGTCGCTTAAATCACGATACGATTTCTTCTTAAAGAGCCATTGGCAATAATTTTTAAGTACTTTCATATTTTTTCTCACCTTTTAAAAAGTTTGATTTTGTACAACTAAAGCATCCGTTAGTTGTATAAGATTGAGTAATCTTTTTTTATATAACACCCTAAAACAATCCGTTACTCATAAATAAAATAACACAAACAAGATATACATAACCCCAAGAAAAGTAGTATGATAAATAGTTTTTTTAAATACCA
>NZ_NUEU01000114.1:0-6555 GCF_002556365.1 Bacillus sp. AFS002410 | reverse complement strand
AATCCTTAGGAATTTCTACGTATTTCAATTCGTTTTGGTCTTTCGGGCATATTCCTATTACCTTATTAAAAAACTTCTCTATGAGCCTTTTAAACACTTTTAGCTTCCTTACGTCTTTTGGTTGCTTCTTCAAGTGTTTCCCAGCCAAATTTTTTTGTGTAAGTAAGAAGCTTGATTGTGTAATCTGGATATTTGTACTCAAAAAGTTTTTGTTTAATCTTAAAGGCTTCTAGAACCATCCCTTTTATGTCGATTACGTCTACTGTTCCATCTAAGTGAGTCACTTCAAAGTCTGCTATATAGTTAATTGCATGCCATTTCTTACCGTTCTTTTCGAATTTAGACTGCAATTCATACTTTGGTTGAATGATGAATGAAAGGATCTTACACTTTTCTTGTAACTGCTTAAGGTGTAAATAATAATCACCTTCAATTTTTGAAGCGAACTTAATGTTATCGATAACAACTTTCTTTGCACCGTACTTACTCATAGTTTCAAATTCCTTACAACATCTTGAAGAGCAGCCATATTTAAAATTTCATAGCGTGTACCCTTGGTTCCTAAACTACGAGTCTTAAGAATTCCCACTATCTCTAATTTTCTAAGTGCAGCTACAGTTATTGAATTTGTAGCTGACAAAGTTTTAATGCAAATTTTGCCTTTTTCTTCACCCTTTATAGTGTTGAAAAATTCTCTTACTGCAAATCCTTCCGAACGTGATAAGCAATTTGCTACAATTTCAGTACTTGTACAAATGATCATTGAAATTCCCCCTTCTTAACCCAATCCAATTTTTCTCGGTTTAATCCTGCCTTTTATCTCTTGGTCCATAATGAGTAAAGCTAATTCTGCCTGAGGTCTTTGGAAATGTTTTGCCAATTCCCAAATACTTGTATCTTCTTTCCAAAGTCTCACAAATTCTTTTACCTCTGATTCATCCCAAGTAAAATCTAGTTCTTCCAGGACGATAACCACTTTTTTACGCTTTTTTGTTGTATCTTTTGGCATTGTAGGACTCCATCCCCTTTCTAAGCACCTTCATATTGTCCGGATCTATAACCTCATCGCAGTTTTTACAACCTCTAAGCAAACGATGTTTAATAATCTTTAATTTAAAAGAACCATGTCCACAATTTGTGCAGATACCAGGACGAACAACTTCTTGTTCATCCTGTTCCACATCATTTTTATGAAATAATTCATTCCAACCTTTCTTTTTCATGAATTCCTCCGAAAAATTAGGTATATTTTAATTTTTATTGGTATATAATTAATCCAAGCTTGTCGAAAGGGTACTCAGAGGACCTCCTGATTCTGCTCCTGATTGATTGCCTCTTTCAGGAGCACCCTTTTTTGTGAAACATCGCATATACAGCTTCGAATCTTTTATAAAACTCTTTCGTTGCTTCTTTCTTCGCTAAGCATTCACTACACGAACATGCTTGAAATTGAATTACTCCAGGATAAACCTCGATTACTTTTGAACATTCCTCGTTAGCTTCCAAAACGATAATCATTCCCTTCGCAAGCTAGTAAAAATTCTTTACTCATCCCTATTAATCTACTTCCAGTTGCAAACCCGATTTTATTACGTAAAGTATTCTCGTCTTCATTACTAGAAAAAATGATAGGTTTTTTAGCTTTATACCGTTCATTAATGATTTGGTAGTAGATCGCTTCTTTCGCTTCAGTAGTCTTGCTCTTTCCGATATCGTCCCAAACTAAGAAATCTACATTAATTGCTTTGTGCATCAATTTATTGAAAGATTCCCCTTGATCGTTCTGCATCTTTGATTTCGTTAAATCGTCCATAAAGACAACATCACTAACCATCCAAACAGTAAAGCCTTTATTCATAAGCCATTTAGCTTGCGCAGCTTGTAGATGCGTTTTCCCTAATCCATAGGAATTATGTTTCTTTAATACTTCTGCTTTTTGTTGAGTAGGTAATTCTTTAATTAATTGTTCTCCATAGGTTGCAATAAATCCGAAACTACCTAATTTTTGTATAGCTGCATCTTTTTGCGGTCGAGTCTCAATAGGTACATCTTTAAGACCTTTTAAATACTCACTTGCAGTTTCATACATTTTGTTTTGAATTGGATTATTTTTAACGTAATTACTAAACTTACACTCTATAAATTCATCTGGAATCGATGAGCTGACGATACGATTATTTAATTTTTGTTTTTCAGCACAATTGCACTCTTTTGCATATTCATAGAATTGTTCATTGATTTTTTTTACATATAAAATCCAACCAGTATCGTTACATTCAGGACATTTATCGCTTGATGAATGGGAGTCTGTTCTCTTCGATGAATCGCTCTTGTTCTTCGATTGTTGATAAGCCTGTTGAGTTCGGTCTAGAATTGTTTGAAGATCTTCCATTTGATTGCTCCTTTCGTTTTTTGAAAGAAATATCATCAGCAAGTACAGCATCCATCGAATTAATATTTCTTTGTTTCCAAGTAACTAATATCTTCACTGCATATGCCCATTGTTTATTTTGGGATAATGCCCTTTTCATTGATTCGGTAACAAGTTCATCTCCTGCATCTTCACACCATTTAATAATGTCTTCAGCTATAAAAGGATTTAAAACACCAAAGTTATTTTCATAAAAGTGAATTGGATTATTAACAGTATCAGAAGATAATTCAATTTCGTTCTTCTTATTATTCTGTTCTTCTTCTTTTATTTTTCTCTTATTCTTATATTCTTCTTCTTCTTCTTCTTCTTCTTCTTCCCCATAGTCTATGGATAGGGTATCGATACTGTATCCATACTGTATCGATAGAGTAGAAAACATCTTAATAAATGGTTTATGTTTAATCTCATTTAATTCTTTTAAAATACAAGCCTTCACTTTGGGGCTGTTGAGTTTATTGAACTTTATCCAGTTAATTAGCATGATTTCTCTTGTACTTTCGTTATACAAAATCTTTCCGTAATCAATAAATCTTTGAAGTAATTTGTCTACTGTCTCTCGATTGTATCCAGTGTCCATTTCAATGACTCTTTTAGGGAGTTCATATATACCGCATTGAGCTGTTTTTGAGTTTGTCATTAAGTAGATATAAAAATATTTTTCTTCTGGAGTTAGTTCTAATACAAATCCATCTTGCCAAAACGAAGTTTGCACTTGCCTGAATAAAGCCAATTTAGCTCACCTCTTGTTGATTTATTGAGCTAGAGACTCATAAGAGCCCCTAGCCATTTGATTAAGCAATTACTACAATACGTCCAGCTTCAATCTCTTCCTTTAACTGATCTGCTAAGTATGTTTGAATGTTCTTCATCGCTTCTAACTTCCAAGCTCCACCATCAGCTTCATACAGTGCTGCTTGTGGACCATTCTTCATTCGAAAGATAAAATTACTTGTTGGTTGCTCTACTTCAACAAAAGTACGATATGGAGCTAATTGAACCGGATTAGGTACTTTAACTTGTGATACAGTAGCAACTCCTGTCTTAGCTACTACTGATTGACTTACACCATCATCACCGATTGTATTTACAGCTTCTTCTTTGATATTCCCAACGACTTTTAACATGATGTCACGATCATTATTTTGAACGAATGCAGATTGTAATTTGATATTAAAATCTTCCGTATCATGGAAACGGTCAAATGTGAATTGCGGTAACATTGCTACTGCATTAATGAATTCTTTTCGATTGAAATCATTATTAAATGAGCTGAATGCTTGAACTTTTACCGGATTAATAACTTGGACCATAACCTTCTCATCACCATCGAAATGTGATTTTAAGTATTCAACTAGTCCAGATAACGAACGTACTTCTAATTCAGCTGGTGTTGGTTCTTTCGCAAGGTACATTTGTTGAGTTGAATATGATTGGCCATTAATATTTTCCAAACGAGTATTTCCTAAACTAACAATGTATTGGATCGCTTCTTTAATCATTTTTCATTCTCCATTCTATTTTTGAGTTTTTTTATTATTTAAAGCTGACGATTTTATTTCCAACATCGTCTAGAATCTCACCGTTGTCATCTACAAACATTTGCCCTTTAACGCCTGATTTTAGCTCTGCACCTGTAACCTGACCATTACCGTCATAATCCATAACGATTTTCGTTTCAACTGGTTTTGCTGCAGCAAGTGTCGTTTTTGCTTCAATGCTTACTTGAGCGATATCACGTTGTTCATCTGCTTTTAAAGTAACTGTAATTGTTAATTTTCTAGCTTTTTTAGCATCAGTGTTTGGATCTGCGATGTTACCTAGTACTTTCAATAATTCCTGGTTAAAACGTTCTGCTACTGCTCCATCTGCGAATGACTGTAAATCGATAATCTGTGACATAATAACTCTCCCTTTTCATTTATATTTTTAAATATTAAAACTCGTCTAAATCATCAAATGTAATTTCTTCAGGTTCTGCAGTTTTCTTTTTCCCCTCTAAATCCATTAATCTTGATAGACCAACTACTTGCTGTAACGTTAGTTCTTTAGGTGTTTTATTAAAATTAGCTTTGATGATGTCCTTAAGGGTGTCTTCGCTTAAACCATACATTTTTTGTTTTCTCTTGATTTCACTCCAGCGTGATTTCATTTCATCCTCTGGATCAATTACTTCACCTTCACCGATATGAATCTGATTAGGAGTAATTTCCTTACGATAACCAGATGTAGCTTCTTCAACTGGGCTTGAACTGATTTGTTCGTCTTCAGCAATTTCGATACCATATTGAAGCTTTGCAGCACGTTTCATTATGTGTTTCTTAAACATGTCGTTAAAATAGTTGGTCCACATATTTTTGTTATTACCTTTGGTCATGTGCTCAACTTCATTTACTTCCATGATTGTTACAACATCTGTAAAACCTTCTTTTTTGGCTACTGCATATCCGCCAATCACTTTTCCTCTTGGGAACCCAACTGAATGAGTAATTTCTTTTGATGCTGGATTGTATTTGAAATCATCATTCTCATGAACTAACTCAACATCTACACCTCTGAACCCTTGTTGTTTACGAGCTAATGCAAGTACACCTTCAACTGCTACTTGAATGCTCATTTTCCCACCGTATACAATGCAGTAAATCTGATTTAAGAAAGGATTAAGACCTGAATTGACACATGTTTGAACGAATAGAGCGAATTGTTCATTTGAAGTACCAACCGCGATTGTGTGCTTTAATGTATCCAGCTCGGTTTGTGTAAAAGTACCTACTACTGCTTGTGTGCTTGAAACTGCTACTTGATTAGTCATTTACAACTTCCTCCTCTAATTGAATTGTTTTTATATTAAAATCTGTATCTACTACTCTTGCTACAATTAGCTGACCAGTAGGTTTTGAGAATGTAAGGATTGATTCAGCGTTATCAACAAAGCAAGGTGCTATCAATTCAGATTGCTTTGAGAGAACTTCACTAAGTTCTAAACCACATTTAATACGTTCTGCAGTTGATAATTTACTAAAAGGTCTGCCATACATTTCGATTTCAAAAGTCGCTCTCTCTTCACCGTTTTTCAATTGCTCAAACAATTTAACTGAGATGTTCGTAAATAATGAATCAATCTTTTTAACCATCAATTCAGAACGTTTAGTTCTAAATTCTTTGATTGCATCGATGATTGCTAATGACTTATTACGTTTGTTGCGAATTTCTTCTTTATTAGTTTCAGCATCAATTAATTCTGTTTTTAATCGTTCCACCTGGTTAACCTGATTTAATTGAGTTCTGATTTGAATGATTTCATTGTTGATTTGCTCTAATAAGTCCTGGTCAATTGGAATTTGTTTTGTATCTTCCAGTGCTTCTAGTTGAGCTTTTAATTGGCCGTTTTGTGAAGATAATTCTTTAGCGTATGAAAGTTCTTTTTCGAATGTAGTTTGTTTATTAAAACTTGCTTTTTCTAAGGAATCTCCTGTTAGCGTTTGACCGCATGTTGAGCAATTCATTTCGTGTTTCTCAGCTTTCATAGAATCCAATATTGCTCTTTGTTTTTTTAATTGTGGATATAACGCGTCTATCTTCGTTCTAATTGTGGATATCTTGTTATTAACTTGTTGATTTTGAGATTGTAATTTATTTATTTCAGCTTTTTGAGCTTCTAATTGCTGCAAAGTGTTTTCGTTTACTCGATCTAAGTTATCGAACTTGAATTTTTCTAATTGCTCACGTAAAGTAACAACTCTTTCTCCAGCACGTTCCGAAGACTTGTCCAATTTGTTGTATTGATCACGATGTACTTTTTCTAAATCATCTAAGTTATGTTTTTTTAATTCCGGTTCTAATGTGTTTAATGACATTTCATGAAGCTCTGTAAATACTTCTTTGTTTAATGGTTCAGGAACATACTGCAGCAATTGCTTTCTTTGGTCCTGCCAATTTTGGCTAGAAAAATACGTTGGATTGAAAATTGATAAGAACAAGTCTTTATCAAATAACTCACTTACAAGTTCATTAAACTTAGTAGCCTTTTCAGGTACTTCATTGATAAAGTACTTAGCTGTCTTCTTTTGGGATTTAGCTAATTGAAATTCTTTTCCGTCTACATTTAGAACTAGTAAAACTGT
>NZ_NUEU01000113.1:0-15390 GCF_002556365.1 Bacillus sp. AFS002410 | reverse complement strand
AAGCTTACGAAATTTCGTTAAAGAACTTGAATTGATCACTGATTCTTCTGGAGCCATATCAAGGAAATATTTAAAAGACATATCATATTTTGAACGCTCAACAACATCTACATCAGATAAATCAAAGAACGATTTTAGTAACAAATATTTGAACATACGAATAGGCGGCACTGCATTGCGGCCGTTTTCAAGGCAATATTTATTCTTTAATTCATCTAAAACAAACGTAAAATCAACTAATTCATTTAATTGACGTAACATATTATCTTTCGGAACAATTAGATCGTATAAAGCCATGAATGGACTAAGGGTAAAAGATTCTTGATTTGAGATCATTCGAGACACCACCGTTACTTGATACAATAATTATACAAGAAAAAAGTGAAGGCTTCCTCGATGAAATCGAGAAAGCCTTCACTTTTTTAAACCACGAGGACTTTTTCAGTGGCCTCGGCGCGCGCCGAGGAGGCACAGGTCTCGCCCCATGGAAAGCGAGAATCCTGTAGCGGAAATCAACACCATACAACTTCTTACATTGAAATATATTGCTGACAAGTTCTTTTTTCAACATCATTTAAAAACGATTACTACATTGTGGTCGTTTTTTTTATATTTTCAAATTATAGACATATACTAAATCAAGACATCTTATTTAAGGAGGGTTTATGAATATAAAGTTAATCGTATTATTTTTCTCCTTATACTGCTTATTTTTTGTAGCTTCTATTTTATTTCCAATTGATTTTAATTGGTATAATAGTCTACATAAACCTAGCTATACCCCATCAGGAAAAACAATCGGTATCATTTGGGCTTTCTTGTATTCTTTTATTTCGCTAAGCGTATGTATAGTCGTTTCAATGGTAGAATCATTTAAAAAGGCAAAATGGTTTTTTATTTTATTTATTATTAATTATATATTTAACCAGTTATTTAGTTTCTTTCAATTCGAACAAAAAAATATCCTATTAGCAACAATAGACTGCGGATTTGTATCAGTAACAGCTATACTATTAGCAATCACTGCCTATAAACATTCAAAAACTTCATTTATTTTATTAATCCCTTATTCACTTTGGTCGATCTTTGCTACCTACCTAAATTATAATATTTACTTACTAAATATATAGATTAATAGATTAAAATAAAAAAGGCATCCTAAATAAGGATGCCTTGAACATAACAAAAATTATTTTTTGTTTACGTTAGCTGCTTGTGGTCCACGGTTTCCTTCGATGATTTCGAATTGAACTTCTTGACCTTCTTCTAAAGTTTTGAAACCTTCGCCTTGAATTGCAGAGAAGTGTACGAATACGTCGTTTCCACCTTCAGTTTGGATGAATCCAAAACCTTTTTCGCTGTTAAACCATTTAACTTTACCGAATTCCATCGATAATACCTCCTAAAAATACATATATACACTATTAAAACGTGCATAAAAGAGGGATGAAGAAAAAGAACGTCATTGTCCAATCGGCTTAGGATTGCTACAACATTGAAAGTGGTCAAAACTTCTTTTCAAGACAAAGAAAAATGAGCGTTACTAAGAATTTTGTAGTGCAAATGTATCGTTAATTTCTTACCTTCAAATAAATATGCAGTTAATAGTAAATTAAATATATCATAGATAAAAAAGAGCGTCAATGACACTAAGGCTAAATTGAAAGAATTTTTTATATAATTCGTCAAATTTATTTTTTTGTATATTTGGACCTAATTTAATTCAATAAAATCGTCATATTTTCACATCAATTGGCAATAATATTTGAGGATTCTGTAGTAATTTATCAAATTATTTATAATTAAAAAACTAGAATTTCATATTACAATATTTGTATAGTGAAACTATAAGGAGGAATAACAATGAAAAATTCACATGAAGTTACATATAAAATTCATGGCCATGATATGCAATTTGTGCAGGTAGAGCTTGATCCAAATGAAACAGTAGTTGCTGAAGCTGGAGCAATGATGATGATGGACGATGGAATTGAGCTTGAAACAATTTTTGGAGATGGCTCCCAGCAAAGCGGCGGATTATTTGGAAAACTAGTTGGAGCTGGAAAGCGCCTTGTAACAGGTGAAAGCTTATTTATGACTAGCTTTACGAACCGAACTAGCTCTTTAAAAACAGTAAGCTTCTCTGCTCCATATCCAGGAACAATTATACCGCTGGATTTACATGAATATGGAAATAAAATTATTTGTCAAAAGGACTCATTCTTAGCTGCTGCAAAAGGGACTTCAGTTGGAATCGAGTTTAGAAAGAAATTAAGTACAGGACTATTTGGTGGTGAGGGCTTCATCATGCAAAAACTGGAAGGTGATGGTCT
The DNA here is from genome assembly GCF_002556365.1 of Bacillus sp. AFS002410. Classification (NCBI taxonomy): domain Bacteria; kingdom Bacillati; phylum Bacillota; class Bacilli; order Caryophanales; family Bacillaceae; genus Bacillus; species Bacillus sp. AFS002410. Next base: position 13,057 of record NZ_NUEU01000113.1, on the reverse strand, counting down.
TGCCTTCCTACATGCAGGTGGTTCAATCTACACAAAAACACTACAACCAGGTGAAAAAATTAAAATTGATACTGGATGTATTGTTGGTTTTACTGGTAATGTTAACTATGAAATTGAGTACGTTGGAAATGTAAAAACGGCTTTATTTGGTGGAGAAGGTCTATTCTTCGCTACACTTCAAGGTCCAGGCACAATTTGGGTTCAATCATTAACTTTAGCAAGATTAGCATCTAGAATTGGTCAATACTTACCAAATTCATCTAAAGAAGAAGGAAGTATTTTAGGTGGCCTAGGGAATTTATTAGACGGTAAAGAATAAACCATTTTTTACGCTGCAACTTAAAAAACTAGTCTCATTTGACTAGTTTTTTTGTTTGATGATTAGATTACTTCCTCTTCCAATGGTTCAGCTTCACGCAATTTATAAGTAAATGTTGGGGTATAGTCATAATCCAGCTTCATCTTTTTAACCCCTTCGATATAAGTCGATAAGAGATGACTATTTTTAATTGATCCCTTATTTAGTGAAAAAGTGATTGGATGTTTCACTTGAACGTATTCTAAATAAATGTGCAAGGGCTTTATTTCTACTTTAAAAGGCGGGCTTAAAGGAACCATGTCATATAAATTAACAAATCTTAAACTATGCCTTACATTTTCATCATAATTTTCTTTAAACTTTATATTGCCAACTTTTGGAGAGCCAAATGTATAAACATTCGGGTTACAAATTCCATTCATTGCAATCTCATAACCTAATAACGTAGCCAATGAGCCACCTAAGCTATGCCCGGTTATGAATATTTTTTTTGAGAGAGCCTTTACTTTTACAATTGCTAAAAGCATTTCTCGACAAGATCGATAAATTGATAGAAAACCTGAGTGTACATTTCCACCATCCATCACATAAGGAAATAAATCTTGATCAATTTTCAAATCAGCTAACCAATCTAAATCTGATTTCGTTCCTCGAAATGCGATGATGATCGAATCTTCATTTTCTATAATATAACCAAACCACTCCGGCTCGCTAAAAACACATGCTTTGATTGTATCAACTAATGAATAATCTGCAGGAATCATAAATTGACCATCTTCTTCATACTGAGTATACGCCTGTTCAATGCAAAGTAGTAATTCTAAGGCTTTATCATAGTCGACTGAAAGGAATTTCAACTTATCTCTCCTTTCCCGCTTTACACAATTATATGAAAAACCTCCTAATAAAATAAGAGGAGGTTTAAGTGTGATGTAAAGTTCTTTCGTGTATATTCCATATTTCTGAAGCGTATTGACGTATAGTACGATCACTTGTAAAAAAGCCTGATTTTGCGACATTATGAAGACTTTTTAATGCCCAGTCTTTTTTGTTTTGGTAAGTATTATTAATACATTCATGAGCTTTTACATATGAAGAGAAGTCCCTTAATAAGAAGTACTCGTCATTATAGGACATGAGTGAATCAAAAATCGGCTCAAATTCTTCTCTTGGTAATGGAAATAATCCATGGAGTAATTGATCTAATACCTTTTTAATTCTAAGATCATGATGATAATAATCACTACTTTTGTATCCACCGTGTTGGTAATAATTTAAAACCTCGTCCGCTGTAAGTCCGAAAGTAAAAATATTCTCCTCGCCAACTTCTCTTAAGATTTCAATATTTGCCCCATCTAGCGTCCCAATCGTAAGTGCGCCATTCATCATAAATTTCATATTTCCAGTTCCTGACGCTTCCTTACTTGCTGTTGAGATTTGTTCACTGACATCAGCTGCAGGGAAAATGATTTCTCCTAACGAAACACGGTAATTTTCGATAAAGATGACTTTTATAAATTGACTTATATAGCGATCATTGTTAACTATATCTGCCACAGAATGAATTAATTTAATAATCTTTTTCGCAAAATAGTAACCCGGAGATGCTTTCGCCCCAAATATAAACGTTCTAGGATGCATTTTAAAATGTGAATCTTCCTTCAAACGATTATATAAATAGATGATATGTAAAACATTTAGTAATTGTCTTTTATATGCATGCATCCGTTTCACTTGAATATCAAATATTGAATCTGTGTCTAACGCAATTCCATTTGTATAGTGAACATAATTTTCGAGTACTTCTTTTCTCTTTTTCTTTACATTCATAAATTCTGTTAAGAAGGACTCATCTTTTTGATAGTTCAATAGATTGTCAAGTTGAGTTGGTTCGTGGATCCACCCGTCCCCAATCGACTCATTTATTAAGCTACTAAGCTCTGGATTACATTGAAGTAACCATCTTCTATGAGTTATGCCATTTGTTTTATTATTAAACTTAAATGGCTCATGCTCATAAAAGAGCTTCATTTCTCTTTGCTTTAAAATTTCAGTGTGAATTTCTGCAACTCCGTTTACGCTCTTACTACCTACAATTGCTAGATGAGCCATTTTTACGACGTCGTGAGCAATTATTGCCATTTGTTCTATGCGATCCCAGTCACCTGGATATTTGTTCCAAAGCTCTTTACAATATCTTTCATTTATTTCTTCTACAATCATATAAATCCTTGGTAATAAAGGCTTAAATAAATCAACTCTCCATTTTTCAAGCGCTTCAGAGAGCGTTGTATGATTCGTATAGGAAATCGTTTGGGTTGTAATTTCCCAAGCTTCCTCCCAAGATAACTTTTCAACATCGATTAAAATTCTCATCAACTCTGGAATCGCTAAAACTGGATGTGTATCATTTACATGAATCGCAATTTCTTCGTGAAGCTTGCGAATATTACCGTATTGCTCTTTATATGAATCTACTATTCTTTGAATGCTTGCAGAAACAAGAAAATACTGTTGCTTTAGACGTAAAATCTTTCCTTCATCATGTGTATCATCAGGATATAAGAATTCAGAGACCGCTTCTGCTTCTCTCTTATATTTCATCAATGTTTTATTCGAGGAATGTGTAGACGCTTCTGCACTCCATAATCTTAACGTATTTACCGTATTTGTATGATAACCTATGATCGGTAAATCGTATGGTACTGCTGTGATTGCTTCTGCACTGTGAATTCTGAATTCTAATCGATTTTTGTTATTATATGATTCGACTTCTCCACCAAATAGGACTTCTATTGCTTCATCATCTCTTCGAACTTCCCAAACATTTCCGTATTTCAGCCATTGTTCTGGGAGCTCAACTTGATAGCCATCTACAATCTTTTGGTCAAATAGGCCATGTTTGTAGCGTATGCCACATCCATGACCAGGTAAGTCTTGAGAAGCTAGGGAATCAAGAAAGCACGATGCTAGGCGGCCGAGGCCACCATTTCCTAGACCTGCATCACTTTCAAATTCCTCCAGATCACTTAAAGTAATGCCTAATTTCCCAAGACCTGTTTCACATAACTCTCTAAGGCCTAGATGAATTAAATTACTTTTCAAAAGTTTACCTAATAAGAATTCAATTGATAAATAATAAACTTGTTTTTTTCGCTCTAAACGGTATTGTTCACTCGTTCCTAACCAATTACCGCTTATATGTTCACGTATCATCGTACCAAGTGTTTGAAACTGCTCCTGAGTAGTGCTTTCTGCAATATTCTTTCCATGCATACTTTCTAGCTTTTCTTTAAAACCCCACTCAAATTCCTCCACACTAGAAAACATGGAATCACCTCACCCTATAAGATTTTTACTTTGAGGATTGCATATATAATTTTGCATATTCTTTAGCAGATTTTAACCAACTTGAATCTCTATTAATTGCATTTTTCCTTACTGATTTCCAATTCTTTTTATCCTCGTATACAATAAGTCCTCGTTCAATTGTGTGAAGCATATCGTGAGCATTATAGTTCGTAAATGTAAAACCGTTTCCGCTCTTCGTCTCTTCATTATATGACTGGACAGTATCATTTAGCCCCCCAGTCTCCCTTACGATTGGGACACAGCCATACTTCATTGCAATAAGCTGCCCTAAACCACAAGGTTCAAATAAAGAAGGCATTAAGAATAAATCTGCACCTGCATAAATTTGGTGGGCAAAACTTTCATCAAATCCAATATAGGCCCTTACTTTGTCATAATAATTATGTTCCATTGATTTAAAGTAGTTCTCGAACTCTTCTTCACCAGTACCCAAAATGATTACTTGAACGTTATGATCCATTATTTGAGGGAATACGTGTGTAATAAGGTCAATTCCTTTTTGACTTGTTAAACGAGAAACCATCGCTATAACTGGAATATTTTCGTCCATTTTTAAGGCAAGCGACTCCTGCAGTTTCAATTTATTCTCTGCTTTATTTTCGATTGTAAATTCATCGTAATTAGCATGGATTTTTTGGTCAGTAGCTGGATTATAAATTGTTTCATCAATTCCGTTAACGATTCCGAAAAGTTTGTGATCTTGCTCACGTAATAGTCCATCTAGTTGCTCTCCGAAAAACTCGTGCTTGATTTCTTCTTTATAAGTTGGACTAACAGTTGTTACGATATCACTAGAAATGATTCCAGCTTTCATAAAGTTGATACAATCGTAAAATTTTAAATAGTCATCGCTAAAATATTGCTCATCAATTCCTAAAATGTCATCCATTACTACTTTAGAAAATACACCTTGGAATTGAAGATTATGGATTGTAAAAACAGATTTCATTTTTGGATTAATATCTTTTAATGCGCCATACTCTTTCATGAAAAATGGGATCATTGCTGTATGCCAATCATGACAGTGAATAACATCGGGGACAAAATCTAACTCCTTAATGCATTCAATCGCTGCCAATGTGAAAAATGCATAACGCTCTCCATCATCGTAGTGACCATATAATTTATCTCGATTGAAATAGTACTCGTTATCAATAAAATAATAAGTCGTACCTTCAACCTTTAACTCAAATAATCCACAATACTGTTTTCTCCACCCTAGATTTATAGAGAGTTCTTTTACAAGCCTAGCTTCTTCTCTATATTTAGCTGGAATTAACGAGTAGAATGGAAGCATTACTCTTACATTCATATTTAATTTATTTAAATATTTAGGGAGGGCGCCTGCAACATCTGCAAGCCCTCCCGATTTAACAAACGGTACGCACTCTGAAACAATATATAAAACATTTACCACTGAATCAACGCTCCTTGAACTGAACCTTTTTGAAGCACTACTGGCTCATTTAAGCTTCCTTTTATTTCAACGCCATCTTCTATTCGAACATCCTTATCTAATATAACTCCATCTAATATACAGTTATCGCCAATGTTTGATTTTTGCATAACAACACAATTGCGAATAATCGTATTTTTACCAATTTTCACCGCTCTTGAAATAATACTATTTTCAACAGTTCCTTCTATTACACATCCATTAGCTACAATTGAATTTTTTACAATTGCTTCTTTTGAATATTTTGTTGGTGGCTCATCTTTAACTTTTGTAAAGACAGGATAAGATTTTAAGAATAATTGATTCCAAATTTCAGGATTTAATAATTTCATACTTTGCTCAAAATAATCCTCAATTGTTTTAATGATTGCCACTTGTTGAGGAATTTCATATGCTTTTAATTCGACTTCATTATTTTGATCACGCACAACGTCCATAATTGTTTCATAGCCTTTTTCATGGAAGTTTTCAAAAAGCTTTAACAGTAACTCTTTTTCAAGTATATAGATATTTAAAGATTTACCAAATTGCTTTAACTCTGTAATTTGTGCATCTGTTTCGATATGTCTCTTTAAAATTGGTCTAAAATCGACTGAGCAAATAGTATATGTATTTGCTACAACTACATACTTTTGAGTCGCACGTTGTAAAAATTGGATATGTTTATCAATAAAATCAAAAGTACCAAAAGCTCCATCACTAGGCTCTGGTGTAAAGATAAATAGCCCATCCTTTTTTCGATTTAAGTCCCAGTGTTTACCTGAGCCTAGATGATCAATAATTGATCGATAAGGTTGATCGGGAAATACAGCGACACTCGTAATACCTGAATTCACCATATTACTTAACATAAAATCGATCAAACGATATCGACCTGCATAAGGAAGTGTTGCTAATGGTCGATGTTGTGTTAACGGCTTTAAAGATTCAAAATGTGTTGAAGCCTCAATTATTCCTAGCATAGTATGTTTCATCAAATAACCCTCTCAATCTATTTTTCTTTTTGAGGAATGAGCCACCTCTTAAACTTCGCTCGTAACTAAAATAACCTCTTCATAATCTTTCTCAGGACCTAATAGACTTCCATCGGGAACAATCATCCCAGGAGCTACTACCGCATTTTCAATTCGAACATCCTTTCCAATTACACAACCTGGCATAATGACAGAATCCTTAATCATACTGCCCTCTCCGATTGTTACACCTTGGAATAACACTGAATGTGAGATAAAACCTTCAACAACGCAACCTTCATTAATTAGTGAGTCTTCAACGATTGCTGTAGGTGCAATATATTGTGGTGGTTGATTCGGATTAACTGAATATATGCGCCAATCACGGTCGTATATATTTAGTTCACTTTCTTCATTTAATAAATCCATATTTGCTTCCCATAAGCTTTTTACTGTACCTACATCTTTCCAATAGCCTTTGAAAGGATAAGCAACCACTTTTTTCTTCTCTTCTAGTAATAATGGAATAACATCTTTACCAAAATCATTACTAGACTCTGGATTACGGTCATCCATCTCTAAAAACTCTTTTAAAACATTCCATTTAAAAATATAAATTCCCATTGAAGCTAAATTACTTTTCGGATTTTGAGGTTTTTCTTCAAATTCTACAATGTCCATTTCCTCATTCGTATTCATAATTCCGAAACGGCTAGCTTCTTCATAAGGGACCTCGATCACAGAAATAGATACATCCGCATCTTTTTCAACGTGATAGTCTAGCATTTTGCTATAGTCCATTTTATAAATATGATCACCTGAAAGGATTAACACATATTCAGGTTGATATTGTTTTAAATAATTTAAATTTTGATAGATTGCACTTGCAGTACCTGTATACCATTTAACGCCAGACGCTTCTGAATATGGCGGTAAAACAGTAACTCCACCATTTAAGCGATCTAAATCCCATGCACTCCCTATACCAATATATGAGTTTAGGACAAGTGGCTGATATTGGGTTAGCACCCCAACAGTATCAATGCCTGAATTTGTGCAATTACTTAAAGTAAAATCAATTATTCGATATTTACCTCCGAAAGCTACGGCTGGTTTTGCTAGTTCTTTTGTTAAAGAACTTAACCTACTCCCTTTTCCCCCTGCTAGTAACATTGCTACGCATTTTTTCTGAACCATTGCTGCTAATCCCCTTTCGCATTTTGACTGGACGTATGATAGTAAAACTAAACGCAGGTAGTGCTATTTCAATACTGTATGGTAAACCATGAAATGGTAATTCTTCTGCTTCAATGGATGAACGATTGATTTTACTATCGCCACCAAATTGTACATAATCGCTTGAAAGTAATTCTTTATATCGGTGCTTTGCAGGTACACCAATTCGATATGAGTCATAAGAAATCTCTCTAAAGTTACAAATTACTATGACATAATCTTCTTTGTTTTTCCCTTTACGGATAAATGAAAATACACTTTGATCTGAATTATTTGCATCAATCCAAGAAAATCCATCCCAATGATTATCAACTTCATAAAGTGACTTATTTTTTTTATAAATTGATAATAATTCTTTGAAGTATTTGTTCATCTTCGTATGAGACTCATAATCTTTTATCATCCAATCAACTTGCTCTAAATCCTTCCATTCATCGAATTGACCAAATTCACTTCCCATAAATAAAAGTTTCTTACCTGGATGAGATAAGTAATAACCAAATAACGCTCTTAGTTGAGCAAACTTTTCATCATATGTACCTGGCATTTTATTGAGTAATGATTTTTTACCATGTACTACTTCATCATGTGAAAAAGGCAAAACAAAGTTTTCCGAGAAGGCATATAAAAACGAGAAAGTCATCTTATTGTGATGATGCTTTCTTTCAGCTGGTTGAGTTTCCATATAGGTCAAAACGTCATTCATCCAACCCATATTCCACTTGAAATTGAATCCTAGTCCACCTTCATACGTAGGTGCAGTAACTAATGGCCAATCAGTAGAATCTTCCGCAATCATTAATACTTGTGGATCATGCTCAAATACCACTTCATTTAATCTTCTTAAAAAAGAAGCTGCAAAAGGATTTTCTTCATTTCTATTTTTCCAATACAAAATATTGGCAACCGCATCTACTCGGAAACCATCAATATGAAAGTATTCCATCCAATATAAGGCATTTGAAATAAGAAATGATTTTACTTCTGGTTTAGATAAATCGAAATTCGCTGTTCCCCATACTTCATTTTCTCTAGCTTCGTAACCTTCATATTCATATGTTGGTTCACCATCAAACATGTATAATCCATGAGAATCCTTACAAAAATGACCTGGTACCCAATCCATAATGACACCTATCCCATTCTGGTGACATTCATCTATAAAATTCATTAATTCATGAGGATTTCCATATCGACTAGTGGAGGAGAAATACCCTACACCTTGATATCCCCACGATCGATCATATGGATGCTCGACTAACGGTAAAATCTCAATATGAGTAAAACCATGCTCTTTAACATATGGAATTAATTCCGTTGCTAATTCTGCATATGTGTAGAAATCACCATTCTTCTTCTTTTTCCAAGACCCTAAGTGCACTTCGTAAATTAAAACTGGTTCTTCATAAACAGACTTTTTAAATTTTTGCTTACGGTATTTTGCATCTTTCCATTTGTATCCTGAAAGATCATAAACAACAGAAGCAGTATTCGGTCGAAGTTCACTAAAGAAAGCATAAGGATCACTTTTTAATAAAATATCTCCCTTTTTGGTTGAAATTTCATATTTGTATACTGTCTCATGACCAATTTCTGGGATAAATATCGTCCATATCCCTTGATCATTCAACCTTTCCATCTTATGCTCTAAACCATTCCAATTATTAAAGTCCCCTACAACTGAGACACCCTTCGCATGTGGAGCCCACACTGTAAAAGTAGTTCCAACTTTATTCCCTTTTTTTACTACATGTGCACCAAAGCATTCATGGCTGTGGAATAAACTTCCTTCATGGAATAAATGCACATCAAACTCAGTTGGCCGTGTCAAAAGCAACATCCTCACCTCATTACAATCTCTTAAATTCTTCTATCTCTTAATATTCTACAAATATATATAAACACCTTGTATTTATGCAAAAAAAATTCAAATATTTTTTCGATAAAATGAATAACTATTCATGAAAACGTTGCCATTATTGAGTTTGTCGTAAAAATGTCGAATTTGTCGAACGAATATTATTGTATATTTATTCACATTTTCCCTGAAAACCCTTGTAATAATTTGTAAATTTTTGATTTTTCATAAAATTTCATACATAATTCGCGTTTTAAAATCATATAATCTTTGTATTTAAAAAGAATTGTAGAAGATTGTCGGATTGGGAAGGAGAGTTATTTTTTGAAAAAATTTTAAAAGTTTTTATAAAATTTTTAGAATCCCTGCTGCGGAATTGGAAATAAATACTAACTTTAGGATGCAATAAGGACAATTCAAATCTTATGTCGAATCTTCTATGTACAAAATTTAAGACGTTAACAATCTGAACAGATGACCGTGTAGCAAAATAAAAGGATCCTCGTCCGTTTACGAAGATCCTTTTTAGATTATCTATTATTTTTTTGGACGACTAAATCTCCATGTGCTTACTCGTTGCTAATGCTTTTAATCGGATGTCTGAAATTAGGAATACACCACATAATATGACAATAAAACCGAACAGCATTCCTAAAGAGATATGTTCTTTTAAAATAAGAACTCCCCAAATCATTCCAAATACAGGGATTAAAAATGTAACACTTAACGTCTTAGTCGGTCCAACACTTTCGATTAGATAAAAATACAATAAATATGCTATTGAAGTACAAAATAATGCTAATCCTATAACCGACAATATAGCCAATATCGTCACGTTAGTTGTCGAGGTAGGTAAATTTAGTAATGTAAATGGTAAAAGTATAATTGCGGCACCGATTTGTTGTCCAGCGGCAAGTGATATTGGTGGAACTCCAATAAATGCCTTCTTTGCGTAAACACCTGCAAGTCCATATGAAATGGTCGATAAAACAGCAAGTCCCACTGCAATTTTAACATCGTAAGTAAATGGAATAGAGCTCCATCCTACAAGTAAGATTACTCCAATTACTCCTATAACAATCCCAAGCCATTTTCGCATACTCAAACTTTCCTTCATCCATATCCATACTACAAGTGCAGTAAATAAAGGTGTCAAAGAGTTTAAAATTGATGACATAGAAGCTGTTAGATACAATGCTGATATAGCTATTAAAGTAAATGGAATTGCAGCATTTAACATCCCAATTATTAAATATTGTTTCCATCTCTTCTTAAAGTGTAATGACTTCTTTGTAATAACTAAATATAATACTAAGGCAATAGAAGCAAATGTAACTCTTGCTTGAATTGTTAGAAATGGTCCAAAAACAGGTGAAGCGATTCTAATAAATAAAAAAGAGGCCCCCCATAACGCTGCTAAGCTAAATAACGCCATTCCATCTTTTAATTTCATTTATTTAACCCCTTTCTAAAACTTGAAGGAGTGTAATGTAAATGCTGGCGGAACATATTGGAAAAATGTGCTGAGCTTTTAAAACCAAGATTATGTGCTATTTCTGTTATCGTTTCATCAGTCTCTCTTAGCAATCTCGCAGCCTCATTCATTTTCAACTTAGTTGCGTATTCTAATGGAGAGAAACCCGTAGACTTTTTAAATAATCTCTGTAAGTGAAATTTACTTACTCCTACTTCAATTGCTAACCGATCTAAAGATAAACTACTTCGATACTCTTTTTCAATAAAGCGTTTGGCTGAAAAAATTATATCCTCCTCACTTGTGTGAAGTAAGTCAGGTTGACATCTTTTGCAAGGACGATAACCATCATTTATTGCTAATGAAAGCGATGGATAAAACGATACATTTTCTATTAAGGGGGTTCTTGACTTACACGAGGGCTTACAACAGATTCCAGTAGACTTAACTGCATAAATAAAAACGCCATCATAGTTTTCATCACATTCCTCAACTGCAGTCCACATAACTTGATTATTTAATCTGTTCATTCGATCACTCACCTCATCCTTAGTATTCACATTTTAGCATCAAGATCCTTCGCTAGCTTTCATTTTCTTGCTTTCTAATTACAGATTAAATATTAAGGGTAAGTATAAAGAATGAATGACTTTAAAAATAGTTTTTCTCCTAACAATTTTCTCAAATTGAAAATCTTTTCTATTTTACCGTTAAAGTATTTAAGGATATTCATCTTTTACATAAATACATTATAGAAGATAACACAGTGGGTTGAAGGATTCATTATAGGAATAATATTTATGAATAATACTGATGTTGTAATTAAGTGCTAGGATATAATCTTGTTGGAATTTAAACTAAGTCATACTGCTAGTAGTTTTAAAGCGAGAAATAAGTTTGTAACCCGAATGAAGTTCATAGGAAAAGTACAGGCCTACACCATGGAGAGCTACTTCTGAAATGCGTTGTTTCTATTACTATATTTGTTGCATGTACGTGGAAATATTTATTGATTTGCTAGTATCCATAAACACAAATTATCTTTACTAATTGTAGTTTAATTGATTTTATTAAAGAACTAGGGGATGAATTCGATTGGGACAATATTAATGGAGTTGAGTGAAGGATTAGTAACGAATGCCTTTTTAGATAATGAAATTAAAGCGTTTAAAAAAAGGTGACGAATGGTCAGGCTATTTATTGAGAGAATACTCTTGGCTTTTATATTAATAATTAGGTTCGTCCGTTTTTTCATTCAATAGACATTTTATTGGAGACGTTCACATTAAAACTTTTTCTCTATTTATGAAAATTACTTCTAGTATTACGTATTCGATGTTTATGATGGAGGCATCTATTAGTCCAGCTATACTACTCAAACTACCATTAAATAGATTTGCTCTGATATACTCTCCTACGAAACGTTATTGGATTCGCTGTATTTATAAATCGCACGGAGTTATCACTTCTACCGTGATGATGGAGAATTCTTCCTCCTATTGTTGTTTGAGTCCCTAATTATAAAGACAAATAAAAAACTCAGTTACCTGTGTTATCACAAATAACTGAGCTTTAGTTATGACCCGTACGGGACTCGAACCCGTGTTACCGCCGTGAAAGGGCGGTGTCTTAACCGCTTGACCAACGGGCCAAAAAAAAATATGGCAGAGAAGAAGGGATTCGAACCCTCGCACCGGTTACCCGATCTACACCCTTAGCAGGGGCGCCCCTTGAGCCACTTGGGTACTTCTCTATCATAATGGCTCCGCAGGTAGGATTCGAACCTACGACCACTCGGTTAACAGCCGAGTGCTCTACCACTGAGCTACTGCGGAAAAATTAATTATAAATTTAATGGTGGGCCTAAATGGACTCGAACCATCGACCTCACGCTTATCAGGCGTGCGCTCTAACCAGCTGAGCTATAGGCCCATTAAATTTTATAAAAAAGCGGGTGATGGGAATCGAACCCACGACCGAAGCTTGGAAGGCTTCTATTTTACCATTAAACTACACCCGCATAATATGGGGCGACCGATGGGAATCGAACCCACGAGTGTCGGAACCACAATCCGATGCGTTAACCACTTCGCCACGACCGCCATAAAGAGTGCCGACTAAAGGACTTGAACCCTCAACCTACTGATTACAAGTCAGTTGCTCTACCAATTGAGCTAAGTCGGCTTAATTAAATTATTTATCTAAAATATCATACGTTGCCATAACTAGTTCAACTCTTAGTCGTCCTTGTCTCAGAAAGTGATTCAAGATGCTACTCGACAAGTACGCTGAAGTTTTGCTACGAAGCTTATTCGTTCGTGCTCTACCAATTGAGCTAAGTCGGCTTAATTATTTTAATAAGTGTTTTTTATTTAAGATGGTGGCTCGG
>NZ_NUEU01000112.1:0-550 GCF_002556365.1 Bacillus sp. AFS002410 | reverse complement strand
AGGACATCTATCTCTGCTTTCAAATTGGATGGATGTTCTTTGTATTGAAGAACCATTTTGATATGCATTTCTAGTGAAATAATAAGGCTTCTATAAAGATTTACTTGAAACGGATTTTTTTCAGCCGCAGTCATTAAAAGCTTAGCTCTTTCGTTTGCCTATTGTTTAGAACGACTAGTACATAAAGATGCGATTCGTTTAGCTAGTTGATCTTCACCTGCTTGTAACACAGCCTCAGATGAAGGAAACTCTAGTAAAGTTAAGAGCGAAACATTAGAATACAAATCTCCAAATACACCTCGATATTCAGGAAACACTTGATCTAGAATAGCTAAAAAATGAAGTTTTGCCTGAGAACTAATACCTGTTAAATGATCGTGCTGTCTGGTTAAATTTCGCAGGTTTAGTAATTGTGCACCACGTTTTTTATGTGGCTCTAACTCTTCTTTGTAATACAGCTCGCAGAGGTGGTACGCATCGATGACATCAGTCTTAACCTTTCTTAAACTCGAACTTTTAGCTCGATAAGTGATTAATGGATTAATAACGA
>NZ_NUEU01000111.1:0-550 GCF_002556365.1 Bacillus sp. AFS002410 | reverse complement strand
AGGACATCTATCTCTGCTTTTAAATTGGATAGATGTTCTTTGTATTGAAGAACCATTTTAATATGCATCTCAAGCGAAATAATAAGGCTTCTATAAAGATTTACTTGAAACGGATTTTTTTCAGCCGCAGTCATTAAAAGCTTAGCTCTTTCGTTTGCCCATTGTTTAGAACGACTAGTACATAAAGATGCGATTCGTTTAGCTAGTTGATCTTCACCTGCTTGTAACACAGCTTCAGATGAAGGAAACTCCAGTAAAGTTAAGAGTGAAACATTAGAATACAAATCTCCAAATACACCTCGATATTCAGGAAACACTTGATCTAGAATCGCTAAAAAATGTAGTTTTGCCTGAGAACTAATACCTGTTAAATGATCGTGCTGTCTGGTTAAATTTCGCAGGTTTAGTAACTGTGCACCACGTTTTTTATGTGGCTCTAACTCTTCTTTGTAATACAGCTCGCAGAGGTGGTACGCATCAATGACATCAGTCTTAACCTTTCTTAAACTCGAACTTTTAGCTCGATAAGAGATTAATGGATTAATAACGA
>NZ_NUEU01000110.1:0-435 GCF_002556365.1 Bacillus sp. AFS002410 | reverse complement strand
AAAGCAGAGATAGATGTCCTCGTAAAAGAAATTGAAGAATATACTATCATCCAATCGATTCCAGGTATCGGAAAAAAAATCGCGGCAACGATTATCTCTGAAATTGGTGAAATTGATCGGTTTGATAATCCTAAAAAACTTGTGGCTTTCACTGGTGTTGACCCGAGTGTCTTTGAATCTGGTAAATTCACAGCCAGTAGAAACCGAATTACAAAACGTGGTTCTAGTCGATTGAGACATGCGTTATTCATGGCTGTTCGGTGTGCAATTCGTGATAATCGTAAGAGTAAGACAACAGACGAAATCATTCCACGAAATAAACGAATGCGACAATTTTATGATAAAAAGCGCGAAGAAGGAAAACCATTTAGAGTAACAGTTATTGCTTGTGTAAACAAACTATTACATTGGATTTATGCCCTGTTAAAAAGCAAA
>NZ_NUEU01000109.1:0-3235 GCF_002556365.1 Bacillus sp. AFS002410 | reverse complement strand
ATTACCATTCACCTGTTATGAAGTTCTTAGATAACTCAAATTATATTTATATCGTTATTAATCCATTAATCTCTTATCGTGCTAAAAGTTCAAGTTTAAGAAAGGTAAAGACTGATGTCATCGATGCGTACCACCTCTGCGAGCTGTATTACAAAGAAGAGTTAGAGCCATATAAAAAACGTGGTGCACAATTACTGAATCTACGAAATTTAACGAGACAACATGATCATTTAACGGGTATTAGTTCACAGGCAAAACTACATTTTCTAGCGATTCTAGATCAAGTGTTTCCTGAATATCGAGGTGTATTTGGAGATTTGTATTCTAATGTTTCGCTCTTAACTTTACTAGAGTTTCCTTCATCTGAGGCTGTGTTACAAACAGGTGAAGATCAACTAGCTAAACGAATCGCATCTTTATGTACGAGTCGTTCTAAACAATGGGCAAACGAAAGAGCTAAGCTTTTAATGACTGCGGCTGAAAAAAATCCGTTTCAAGTAAATCTTTATAAAAGCCTTATTATTACGCTTGAAATGCATATCAAAATGGTTCTTCAATACAAAGAACATCTATCCAATTTAAAAGTAGAGATAGATGTCCTCGTAANNAAACTTGTGGCTTTCACTGGAGTTGACCCGAGTGTCTTTGAATCTGGTAAATTCGCTGCCAGTAGAAACCGCATTACAAAACGTGGTTCTAGTCGATTGAGACATGCGTTATTTATGGCTGTTCGTTGTGCAATTCGTGATAATCGTAAGAGTAAGACAACAGACGAAATCATCCCACGGAATAAACGAATGCGACAATTTTATGATAAAAAGCGTGAAGAAGGAAAACCATTTAGAGTAACAGTTATTGCTTGTGTAAACAAACTATTACATTGGATTTATGCCCTGTTAAAAAGCAAAACGACTTTCCAAGATCTAGCTTAAAATCTAAATCAACCATAATTACCATAATCTTCCAATTTTAAATAATGGGAAGATTATTTGGCATGTCAAAAATAGTATAACATGAGTCACATATTTTTTTTATTGAAAATTATTGACAAACTATTAGCTGGTTTAGTTACATTAGAAAAACTCATAGTTCACATCTCTTCCCAAACATAATTTGGAATGGTTGCAATAAATAATATGTTTTGGAATACATCTATATCCAAAACAATATTATCTTTAGCCTCATATACTTTCTCTATCTTTTCGATAGTTTCATTTCCAAAATCAAATTCATAAATTGCAGCACCTCTATCTGTTATACCAAATAATTTCTGTCCTTTTTTTATTAATTTAAATATCTGTTCATCAGTTTGTAGTTTTTTCCATTTACTTCCACTGACGTCACGTATCCACAATCCAATATCGGTAGTGATTACGATCTTATTCTTTAGGATTTTCATATCCCAAGGAATACCTACATTTTTGGGGATAGATATTGCATTCCATTTATCTTTGTTCTTCCGATGAATCTCCCTATTTTGAGTTAAAATAAATAACTCTCCCTTATCTGAGATTTGAATTGTGCGAAGGGATTCAGGAACTGTATGTTTTCCCCAACTATCCCCTTGAGTTATAGTTGTGTAAACCATACCATCTGATAAAACTGCAATGTTATTATTCAAAGAATAGTCTATGTTTTCAATTTCCTTTTTTAAATTCAATATTTTATTACCTTTATTTTTACTCGTTACATTTGACCATATCTCGGATGCCGTTGATACATACAATTCTTCTTCAGGGTTAAACCAAGCGTATTTTACATACTTACTTATTTCTAAGTCCGTCAACTTTTCCCCAATGTTTGAACTTACTCTAAGAAACGGATGATTGGCTGTATTAAACTGGGTTGGTTTTCTATCACCCCAAGTAACCAAGTTTCTTTTCCCTGCTGTGATTCCCATTATTGCCATACTTTTTTGGGTTATCTTAGAAGATTTTGATTCTTTTTGTAAGGATATCAAACCACCACCATATGGGACTTTGTGTATTGCGCCTGTCACTTCCGCGTTTTTAGGGTCGAAGCTAATTCGTGTAAATAATTTATTACTATCAGTACCCAAAATGGTTATACTTGGTTTCCCTTCGATAAGATCAAGAGTATACTGGTAACCTGTAGCCCAATCCAATCCTTTCTGGAGACCATATTTTTTTTTTGCTATATTTAGTAGGTATGGACTATCAAACTTAATATCCTCCAATTTTATCGTTCCATTATTATCCCCTACATGCTCACGGCTAAAGGATATTTTCCCTTGAGAAATTCCTATAGATAATAATTTTTGATTTGATGCACTAAATTCCATATTCCAATAATACCGTTTCCCAGTTTCTCCCTTTGAACCTTCCAAATTTTCGTCGACACTTGTTATCCTCGTTAAAGAAGCATTTTTATTCCATGTTTTTGCTCTATTTAAGCCAAGATATATAGCCTCCTTAAGTGTTAATTCTTTGTTATCTATTCTTTTAATGGATGCCTTAACCACTTTTATTTCGATACTAATTAGAGTTAATACTATGGCTAATATAACTAATTTAGATGCTACCTTTTTAATACTTAACAAGGTGAAACCACCATCCATCCTATAATCAAAATAAAAAACCAGTTTTAACAAAGGGTTTGTCAAAATTGGTTTTTTATTCAATCAACTTACTACTTACTTAATTAAAAAAAGATTATTCGAACTAACTCAATGATTTTCAACTAAAGCATGCAATAGTTGAAGAACACGAGCTGCTTATATGCGGCTTTTTTTATTCAACAAAATAGCAAATCAGTTTTATAAGAGAAATTGCATTCCTGTGTCAAAAAGGCGAGATTTTCCCAAGTTATCGATGTGGAATGTGCTGTATAATTAATTAATAAAAGATTTAACATCTCTTTAGCTTATGGATGAAAATTAGGATGGAGTGATTGAATTGGAAGTAATTATAATGGGGATTGTTTTGGCATTTTCAATGCAATACGCAAAAAAAAGAAAATTTAAGCTAATTGAATTTATCCTTAATTTTGTAATGTTTTCAGCTCTTATTTATGTAATTCATTTTGTTGTTGATTATACGAAATCGATATTCCATCTTTCAATGCGATTTGCTGGATTAGTATTTTTTATTGGATGCTGTGCTATTGTATTTATGTTCTGGAGACAATTTAAAAATCAAAGAAAGTACGAAACAAAATAACGCCTTTTCATTCAATGGTTCTTATACAACTAACTGATGCTTGTGCGGCCGAGCCT
>NZ_NUEU01000108.1:0-67043 GCF_002556365.1 Bacillus sp. AFS002410 | reverse complement strand
GTTTTCAAAGTTCATTTTCTATCGCTCAGAAGCGACTTTTTAATATTACCATTTGGCAATAATGCTTGTCAACATTTTTTAAAATTCTTTTTTAAATTAAGTTAACCAAGTCGTTGTCGCTGAGGACAAGAAATAATATAACACGTATCCAATTAAACCGTCAATACAAATTATGATATTTTTTATATTTTTTATCTCTACCATCAAATACTCTCGATAGTATACATAAAAAACAGGCCTAATCCTTTATGTATCCTCTCATAAAGGAAGTCTACAATAAACTTCATATAAGATTTTCTTCTTCTTGAGCATTTCACTTTTAACCCGATCATTTACTTCATTTGACGATAACTCTTTGTCCAACTCATAAAGCGAACGTATGATAAGCGATTCGATTTCTAACACATGTTCCTTATTAAGTATTACCCCAAACATAAAATCACTCCGAGAAAACTTCTATCCATTAACAATTTTGTTAATCCAGCAGAAATTTTTATTGTTCTAATACTTTAAACATTTAATAATTTTGTTTTAAAGCATACAAGCCTGCTAAATCTCATATCCTTAATATAAGAACTTGGACAAGAAAGAAGGCGATTTTATGCTTTTTTACTTTTACATCACCTCAAAAAGGAAATTAAAGCAACTATCCTTAATTACTATTATTGCATTTTTCACAGCTTGCTTAGTTTATATACAAGCACCTAAAACATTTTCAACATTTTCAACTAATAAAGGTCCAATGGCAATTTATAAAGGTGATCCCTCCAAAAAAAATGTCGCTCTTACGTTCGATATTAGCTGGGGAGATGAGAACGTACTAAAAGTGTTAGACGTTTTACGAAATCAAAGAATCACGAATGCAACCTTTTTCTTATCCGCATCTTGGGCAGAGAGACATCCGGACATTGTGCAAACAATTGTAAAACAAGGCCATGAAATTGGAACACTTGGATATCGGTATAAAAGCTATACTCAATTATCTCCAGTAGAAATGCAAAGAGACTTAAATTACTCAGCAGAAGTTTTTACTCGATTAGGCATAAAAGACGTTAAATTATTTAGACCACCTAATGGCGAATATAATAAAGAAGTGATTAAAATTGCTAATCGGAATAATCTCTCTGTCATTCATTGGAGCGTTAATACTGATGATTGGAGAAACCCGGGAACAAATAAAATTGTTCAAAGCGTAGAAAAAAATGCTGATTCTGGAGACATCATTCTCCTTCATGCAAGTGATTCCGCACTGCAAACACCGAAAGCACTACCATTAATCTGGTCCTATTTAAAAGATGAAGGGTATAAAAGCGTAACTGTTTCTCAAATGATATCCAATACTAAAACAAGTATCAAAATTGTAAAATAAAAAGATGATGTCCCAAAAGTGTATCATTTTAGGGACATCATCTTTTTTATTTGAAATAAGAGTCGTAAAGGTTTGCCAGTGCAAACCGACTGTGCGACAGTTAAACTGACTTTTAGGACGGACTCTGTTAGTTTTCTGTAGTTTTCCGATTGATTGTACGCAATTATTTTTTTACTATTTTGTGTAAAGATAATAACTGATACGTATTACATACAAATAAAGGTACTAACATTAATATTAGCCAAGAAAGATCATTCTGCCTTAATGCAGGGAACCATTCAACTACTGTTACAACAATCATAAAAAATAGTGCAGGTATAAATGCTCCATTGTTTGTTTCTTTTGTTTTTTTAAAGGCAACGATCAGGCTAGCTATTAAAAGGACTATTGGGAATATTAAATATCCTGTAAGAGCTTCTCCGTGTGCATATTCTTTATATCGAAAATATGCCAGATCAAATAAGGCTAGTACAATCAAAATAATTTGAACTGGATTCCATAATGACTTAAATAAACCTAACCCGAAACGATGAATTGTTAAATAGGCAAAGAATCCCATCTGACTTACAGCGCTGAATACTAACCCTAATATAAATAAAAAAGATACTTCAACTAATAATTTTCCAATTCTAACATCTTGAACGTAACTTAAATACTCTTTATACCCATAAAGAATACCTGTAATAATTGTTGCAATTCCGCCAACTAGTAACGTTGTTAAAAATAATCGAACCCATTTCCGACTCGTCATTCTATTCCTAATCCCCCATGTCCACAAAGTAATTCCGATTTTTTCTAAATAAATCATTCATATAAAACTTTATTAACTTTTTAAACCACATAAATACCCTAATAATTCATTTCTATATCAGTCAAGGCTAAAAATACAGCCATTACTAATAAAACAAGCAATAAATTAAAAGGGTATTGTCTATTATTTAGTTAATATGATTTTTTCGACTACTTGTTCTGCAATCGTAGTATAGATTTTCCCAGTCGGGTGGTCTTTATCATAAATTGAAGGTGCAAAGTCCGCTTCATCCCAATCCGGTTGTTGTAAAGGTAATTGTCCTAATAGGGTAGTTTGAAGCTCTTTTGCAAGTCTTTCTCCTCCACCTTTACCAAAAACATACTCTTTTTCTCCAGTTTTTTTACTTTCAAAATAACTCATATTTTCTACAACACCAATAATTTCATGGTTTGTTTTTAATGCCATAACTCCCGCTCTAGCTGCAACAATTGACGCTGTAGGGTGTGGAGTTGTAACAATAATTTCCTTACAAGATGGTAACATACTATGCACGTCTAATGCTACGTCACCAGTACCTGGTGGTAGATCTAGTAATAAATAGTCTAAATCTCCCCATTCAACTTCCGTGAAGAACTGCTGTAACATTTTACCAAGCATTGGACCTCTCCAAATAATCGGCGAATTATCTTCAACAAAAAATCCCATTGAAATTACTTTTACTCCAAATCGATCAACTGGTATAATGCGCTCCCCTCTGATCACTGGTCTTGTCGTAATTCCCATCATATCAGGTACACTAAAGCCATAAATATCAGCATCAATGATTCCTACTTTTTTGCCTAATCTTGCTAAAGCAACTGCTAAGTTCACAGAAACAGTAGATTTTCCTACCCCACCTTTTCCACTAGCAATTGCTAAAAATTGTACTTTTTTATTATCTAATAATGAAAGCGTTGAGTGTGCATCGTCATCACTTGTTTCGACAAACTGACTTTTTTCTTCTTCTGTAAATTCAGTAAAACGAATTCCTACTGTATCTGCACCATTTTGCTTTAATAATTGAACAATTTGCGTTTGAATTTGCATCTGTTCTGCACTACCTGTTTTTAATAAAGCAATTTTAACGCTTACATGTTTCTTTTCATCTTTTATCGAAATTTCTTTAACTGCATCTAATTCTACTAATGATTTATTTAAAAATGGCTCATTAATTGTACCTAAAAGTGATAATACTTGTTCATTGGTAAGCATATTTACACCTCGTTATCTTAATATACTAAATAGTATAACACATGTATCTTAGTTAGTCTTAAGTAACATTCTTAGATAAAGAAAACTCGCTCATTGGTGAACATTTTAGGCGAAGACAGCTCAATCCTTAAAGTGAAGACTACATCGATATTTCTTCACCACTGCCCCCATTTATCCTTAATGTAAAAAATGAAAACCACCGAGTAATTCGGCGGTTCTAATCTTAGACAAGTCCCAAAAATATAATCTTTTCAATTCTATTTTAGAACTGATCTTGAAAACCATGAAGTTTGAGGGATTTTATCATACACCACTTGTTAATTCGGCGGGTCATTTTTATCAGTGTAATATCGTATGACTCCTCTATAAATTGCTGCAGCAAGTTTATTTTGATATGCTTCATCTCTTAATTGCTGGCTCTCTTCATAGTTCGATAAAAAGCCTACTTCAACAAGCGCACCTGGAACTTTGGCATATTTCATTAAGTAAACATGATTAATAATTTTAGCTAATCGGTGCGTATTATTTAAACTATCCCTTAGTTCTGCTTGAACGTATTTTGCAAACCGCTCATTTTCGATTAATGAACCATAGTAAAATGTTTGAGCACCCTTAGAGGATGTTCTTGGTAAGGAATTTAAATGAATTGATATGTATAGGTCTGCGTTCGATCCATTAATTATATCGACTCTTTTTCTTAAATCAACGCTTTTTCTTCTACTGTATCCTTTCATTCCTTCCTCTGCTAGATCATAATCACCATCCCTTGTCATAATGACTGTAGCGCCTTGGCCTTGTAAATAATCCCTTAGTTTATTTGTTATGGATAATGCAACAACTTTTTCAATAACATCTCCACCTGAGGCCCCTCCGTCTGGTCCACCGTGTCCGGCATCTAAAACGATAACTTTTCCATCTAATGGTAATCCTCTAAAATTCCAGGTTTTTGAAGTCTTCTGTAATAAAGGTATACATAATATCAAAAAAACAAAGGTTACAATGATTATGATTAAATGCCATCTTTTCATTTCTTCCCCCCTGATTGTCCTATAAAAAATATATGGGACAACTAGGAAGAATATGACTTACTTTGATAAACGAAGTTTGTGCCTTCTTTCCCCTTTTACATAACCATCTAACCACCAGTTATTTAAAAAGGATTTGCATTGATTAAATGGTTCAGTTTGGATATCATCCTTACGGCCAAATACTGAAGAATAAAATAAATAAGCTAACCATTCGGATTCCTTTGCTGATCTTTTTTTTACGTTTTCTATTGGTTCACCATAAAAACCAAAGCGACTATATCTTGCACCAAGTAAGTATGTCTCTACTGCTAATTCTAAACAGTAGTCCTCTCGTGCTTTTCTTTGGTTACTATCTGCATCTATAAAGTATGAAAATGAATCCTTTAATTGGGATTTTAACTGCATTATTCTTAATTCTTTTAATAAGCATTTTTCAAATTTAATTTGCTTATCTCTTCTTTTTTCTCGGAAATTTGTTATAAGATTCATGTTGAAACCTCCCCGTAGCCATAGTCTAAGACGAAAGGGGTTTGTTCATTCAAAAACTACATACTTAATTTCTTCCATAAAAAAATAATAATTTTCATAAAAAACACCGTTTTTATAAAATAGAAAAATTTTGTTGTAAACAATATAAAAAAGAGGGATCCATTATTTCCCTCTTTCAACTTTTAATTATTATATGACTTCATTCTTTGTAAAAGTAAGCCATCACTGTTTTTATTTTCTCCATATACGAACTCAGGCATATGGTACTTTAGATATTTTCCATATTGGCTGCCCGTATTTAATAATAATTCGTCTACAAAGTAAGCACCATTTTCGACAGTATCCAAAAATAAACTTGCAACTCCTGCATATACTCCACAAGCTACTTGAAGATAAGTTGCATTTGTACCATACCCCGCGAAGGAATCTTTGTTGTTCATTACATTATAGATGTAACGCTCTTTATTTTCATATACAAGTAAAACCCCAACTAAGTCTTCTCCTACTAACGGAGCTGTTGAAGGATCTAGAAGCTTTTTATCAAAACCCATGATTTCATCAGTATTTTTTAAATTATTTCTAATTAAATTTGTTGTATGCTCATTAACGCGATAAACAAAACCACTTTCTAAATTGAATAGTTTTCCGATTATAAATACTTCTTCATGTGGCATAAGACAACCGTAGAAAACTTTTTCTCCTAATTTAACTTTAAACTCAACTGAATAAACATTATCGTAAAGGAAGATTGGGATATTTTGTTTAACAAACATAGGAAAGCTTGTAACTGCTTCTTCTAGGAAGCAATCTGGGGACCAAGTGGTATAAATTGTTTCTTTTTGAGCTAACGAAGGGTTTTCATAAAAAGAATTATCATGTTCAACAATGTAACATGCAAGAGGCTTTTCAGAAGGAAATTGGTTCATTAAATCAATTGCCATCCATTGGACAATCCCTGGATTCATGCCTGAACCAATAATTGCGGTAGTATTTTTAAACTTTCTTTTATTTTCCTCGAAAATGCGTATACGTTCCTTAAGGGGGAAACCGGAACTAATACTTTCATCTTCATCTACTATGTCACTTTCTAAAGCGGTATTTACATACTTAACGCCAAATTCATTACAACAACGCAGCATTTCAACGGAATCCGCTCTAGAAACATCTACTACAAGTACTGTTTTACTTTCTATAAGATGTTTTTTCATTAATTCAATATTATTAACATTCATCTCATGAAATGTAATCTTTTTAATTAGGTTAGGAATAATCCTCTCAAAGTATGGTAAGTCTCTTTGCTTTAAATCAATCAAATGAAACCTGGCATTTCTAATCGTCTCGTGAATGGGATCATTTGGATCCTCCACTGCCTTATTAAATATAGAAAGTACTGCTTTTGCTACTCCGCCAGAACTACCTAAAAGGGTAATAATCGCATCTTTTTCCAACATATAAACAACTCCATGAATTATTGGTTTAATTTTAGCTATTACTTTACTATATGAATCAATAGAAAAAGTGTTCGGACAAGTATCCTTACAGTATAACTATGTTAGATATCTGTTGAAAAAAAAAAGCCTAACTAATAATTAGTTAATAGCTCTATTTTTGATTATTAATTGTTTTTATCGTCGGTTTCTGGTTTTTCTAAAAGTTTTTTCTGTTGTTCCATACAAAATTCTCTAAACTGTTTGCATTCTTCTCTACATTCTTCTCTACATCTTTCAATTTCTTCTTCACGTTTCTTTTCTCGTTCAACACGCAACTCAAATTCACGATCTCTTTCTCTTTGGTCGATTGGAGCAGTATCCGTTTTTAGAAGTGGTACATTGCCTCTTTGAATTGGTCCGATCCCCATTAGAGAACGCCATTCGTTAGGAGTTAAGGAAGCTCGCTCTACCATAACGGAAAATGCTAATTTAGTTACGATCGATGCAAATTCTAAGTTAGTTGCTTCAAAAACAATACGATTACCATTTGCTCGTTCAACAGGAGTAAAGAATTTACGTGTAAATTCATTATTTAGTTGGATGACTAACGGATTAATTACGGCTTGATTATACGTATTCCACTGATTTTCATCAAACGTACTCCGAACTATATTTTCGTTCGTATTAAAAAAACTATAAATTCGACTGATTGCATCATTTGTTCTTTGAGCCTCTGGCGCATAAGTACTTATGGGCACTTGTTGTAAACTATACGTCGGTTCTGAAAATCCTGCCTTTACTCCATCACCAGTATATTTCATATAATTATTTACGAATTCATTCGTATTTTTTATCATCTCTTCTTGATCTAGCACTTCTTTAAAGTTTAATAACCAATTTATGAAACGATTGTTACTTACATTTTGAACGATACTATCATCTACGGAATCAATCACTTCTAATAATGGCAGTAAAGGATCATATGGGGGTGTTCCAAACAGATCATTACTGTTAAAATCCTTCCTTAAATGAATGATATCGCTATAAGGTAAAATTAGTACATTTTTGTTTTTGAAAGTGAATTTTAAAAAGATTAACCCTTGATTATTTTCTAGCACTTCAACAGTAGTACAAGGAATGGGAAAGAGAGCAGTAGGATAGCCAAAGTCATTTCGTTTTATAAAAGCAAAAGCATTACTATTCAATTCAAGCTGGGTTACCATTTTCTCTAAAAGTAGCTGCAAAGACATAAATGGATTCGGTTCTTGAAGTACATTAAAAACCCACGGATCTGGGTTAATCTTGCACTCTTTACTATTTTCCCTGACATGCGTTACTTTTAGTTTTCCTATTGCATTAGCTTTCGGTCTAATACACGCCCGGATCACATCATTTTTAAACAATGTATTTCCTAAAGTTAATTGGCCTTCCCCATCATCATTTAATAACTCAAAAGTACTAGTACTTGATTGAAAATTCATTTTTCCCATTATCCAATCGACTAAGCCCAATTTAAATCACCCCTAACATAGAAGGCCGCATACAGAAATGATTAAGGTATAATATTTTATTCTTATAAAAATCTTCTATGCTATAAATAGGGCATGAATTATTAGATTTTTTTAATTTAATTTGTTCTTAATAAAAAAAACCCTCATCAAAATGATTAAGGGTAATTGTAAATTCATTTTTTAATACCTTTCAACTAAAAGTTGTTTTGATTCAAAGTATAAAACCTGTACAAATTTCTTGGCATTAATTCGTGTGTGTGTTGAAGAAGAAGTAACCGATACTTGTTTTAATTCACTCATTCTTTGTCGTACCGTTTCAAAATCAAAAAATTTTGAGGCGTAATTCTCAAATTTAGGATTCGCATAATCAGTAAGGCCAATCGATGCCATATGGGTTAATGATTGATAAATCGCCCTACGAACCCGCTGTTCTGACGACTTCCTTTCTCGCTCTACCTCTTCTTGTGAATTGATAATTCCAAGCTTTTTTAAACTAACGTGAGTATATATATCTTTTAAGGTTGGAAATCCAGCATCTAATCCAAAACTCGTCTCATACTCATATAAATAATTGACGATATCAAGTAAATCCTTACTTCCATTTTCCCCAGCGATCCCAAGCTCGGATAATAAAACTTGTCCCCAATCAGTGATTTTCTTTTTATCGGAGTTCGGTCTATAATTCGTTATCGAATGAACATCAAAAACATTGCTTAACGATCTTTGAATATCATGGATTGACCGCTCTAATCGAATTCGCTCCATGACTTTTCTGACCACTGAAATCACTTCAACCTTGTTCAGTGGCTTAGTAATGTAATATTCGATACCAAGTGAGTATGCTTCGCCAATTAATTCTTTAGACTCTACTTGAGAAATCATTATTATTTTTCCTTTAAATGAAGGACCTAATCTCCTAATCGTTTCGATTCCGTCCTGTATGGGCATTAATAAATCGATAAATAATATATCAACTTGGTTTATTTCTAATGTATTAGTATCTAAAAAAGAACCATCTTCCGCCTCTGCAACAACATCTCCTAATTCTTCGTCTTCTATAATTTGGGATAACATAGATCGAAAGACTTCATCATCATCTGTGATATAAAAATTCAACATACTCACCCTTTCTCGACGAGACTTTCAATAGGTAATCGAATCGTGAAAATACATTCACTCTCTTTTTGATGAAGAGTTACTTCTCCTCCTAACTCTTCTGCCATTTCTTTAATATAAGATAACCCAATTCCCGTAGATGGGGTTCCATCCTCTTTATATTTTGAAGTGAAACCAGGTTTAAAAATAAGTTTCGTATTTTTTGATGGGACTCCTGGGCCATTATCAATCACGCTACATTTAATCCAATGATCCTCTTTTTCGATTGCTATGAGAATGATCCCTTCATATTCTATTGCTTCTACGGCATTCGCAACCAAATTATTTATAAATGATAGCATTAGATAAATATGATATTGTGGATGTTGTCCTGTAATTTGCGACACAAACTCAATTTTCTTACCTAACATACCAGCATATTTTTGATTGATTCTAATAATCATTGTTGCTAAATCATTTACCCCCATATATTCAGGTAAACTTTCACTCGTAATTAATTTAGAGAGTCCAGCAAAAATCCTTTGATTATCCTTCTTAATTTCATGTACCTCTCCAGCAATTCTTAAAGCCTTGCTCCCCCACTCCTCAATAGGGACTTCTAATTCATGTTTATATTTATTCATGTTTCTATATAAATTGTAAGATTCTTTCGTTATTGTTTCTGCATTTTGCAGCGTCTTTCTTAAATAAGCAGACTCTACATACAAATTAGATAAATGCATAAGCATATTCTCATTTTCTTTTCGAGTTTGTGACTCCTTTAGCCTTAATTCGTAAAGCTTCATCATATTGATAAAAGCTAATACAAAAAAACTTCTAAACACAGCAATAATGATAATTTTGTTTAATTCTTCTACGGTAAGTGTAGCTCCCATTCCATACAATTGAAGGATTAGTTCAATTAAACTTGAAGTAATCTCAATAGTAATACCAAAAATTCCTATGAGCATTGGGTGTTGGTACCGATTCAGCTTTAATAAATAAAATAAAACAGAATAGGAGAAATAATATAGAAAAGTAGGAAATCTAACTGAAAAGGATGAAGTTAAATTAAAATCCGTCAATACAAACCAATCAAGTCCGAAGCGAAATACAAAAACGGATACTCCTATTAACAGACCAAATATAACAGAGTGTATATTCCGGAAGTACAATAATGAAAAGAAGAAAATAGGTGTTCCAAAACTAACTCGAAATATATTATCAAATGGATGAAAGTTAAGTTCCCCTGCTATTGGAATAATAACCATCAGTGCAACAACTATCCAGAAATCTTTAATCTCTAGTTCATTAGATTTCAAATCTGTCACTTCCTGATTTTTGCTACTAGTATATCGCCTTGTAGATGCTAACACAATGTTCCTCCGTACTACTAAATGTCATAAGAAAATACAGCTTGATTTACAAGCTGTATTTAGGTCTTTTATACAGTAACTAATTCTTTGGCTGCTTTAATAGGTCTGTAAGCAGGCTCCCACATTGCGCTTCGTACAGCTTGCTCAATATCGTCATGTACTACTCGTGCGACGCCATCTGCAACTGCTGCTTTTGCTACTTCGATTGCAACCACTTCTGAAATAGTACGTAGATTCTCGATTTGTGGTAGTAAAGGTGCACCTAACTTACTAACGTCGATCATTTGAGCTACCGCTTCTGCCGCCGCTGCAAACATGCCATCTGTTATTACACTTGCTCTTGAAACATTTGTTCCAAGTCCTAACCCTGGGAAAACAAGAGCATTGTTTGATTGCCCAATGACATAAACAGTTTTGTTATATGTTACAGGAGCGAAAGGACTACCTGTCGCGACTAACGCTCTTCCTTCAGTCCATTTGATTAGATCAGAAGGTTTTGCTTCCGCAAGTGGTGTAGGGTTTGACATTGGTAAAATTACAGGTCTTTCAACATGTGCAGCCATTTCTTTAACAATTTCTTCTGTGAAAGCACCAGCAACAGTTGAAGTACCAATTAATATTGTAGGGTGAACTTGACTAACGACCTCAGCTAAGCTTGCACCTGAATTATTTTCTTCAGCTGGGCGTGCATAAGGTTGTTGGAAGTCGAACAACCCGTCCATATCATCAGCAAGCAAACCATTGCGATCAATACACCAGAAACAACGGTTTGCTGATTCTAACGAAAGACCTTCACGTACCATTGCATCACGTACCTGATCAGCGATCCCAATACCAGCCGCTCCTGAACCGAATACAACTACTCTGTGTTCACTTAATGGGATACCAGATGCGTTTACTGCTGCTAGTACAGCGGCAAGTGATACTGCTCCAGTACCTTGAATATCATCATTGAAAGTACAAACTTGATGACGATACTTATCTAAAATATTTCTTGCATTTTTAGAGCTAAAATCTTCCCAATGTAATAATGCATTTGGATATTTTTCCACGGCCGCATTTACAAACTTATCGATGAATTCATCATAGCGACTATCGCGAATACGAGGGTGACGATTTCCTACATAAAATGGGTTATTTAGTAGTTCTTCACGATCTGTACCAACATCTAAAATAACTGGCATTACACGTGCTGGATCGATACCTGCTGCAGCTGTATAAACTGCTAATTTACCGATTGCAATATTAATACCTCCAACTCCCCAGTCACCAATTCCTAATATTCCCTCACCGTCAGTAATAACGATTAAATCAATTTCGTCTGCATTTGCTCCGTAATTATCAAAAACTTGTTCAATACTATCTGCTTCATTGATCGATAGATACAATCCACGAGGTCTTCTATATTCATGACTATAACGCTGAATTGCTAGACCAACTGTCGGTGTATAGACAACCGGAAGCATTTCAGGTAAGTGATCAGTTAGTATACGATAAAATAATGTTTCATTACGATCATGTAAAGCTGATAATGTTACATTCTTATGCAAATCAGTAGGCTGTGACGAGAATTGCGCGTAAGCTCGTTTAGCTTGCTCCTCCAGTGTTAGTACAGCTGGCGGTAATAATCCTGTTAAACCTAACTCTTTTCGTTCCTCTTGAGTAAATGCAACTCCTTTATTAAGCATTGGCACACCTAATAATTCGGCACCTCGCAAGGTAGTCTCTACCTCACCATTCGAACCTACCTTGAATTTATGCATACAATCCCATCCCTTATCTTTTTCTTTTTATATTTATCTATTTAAGTTAAGCAAAAAAGGGCTCTTCGCCCTTCCCTTTTAAAAATTGTCATTCTGATTGAAAAACATTTGTCTTTCAATAAGCTAAGCCTGTAGAAGCGCAGAGTTACCGTTGAATGGTAACAAGCGCCTCAAACAGGCTAACCAACAAAGAATGCTGTCTGAGTGATTTATTGACGCTCTAAAAGAACTGCACCAGCAATACCTGGGTGAGTCATTTCAAATGGGTCTAAAATTAAATCCAGCTCATCTTCTGATAACACATCATATTTTAAGCAAAGTTCACGAATTGGCTTTCCTGTTAGAATTGCTTCCCTCGCAATTCTTGCAGCAACTTCATAGCCGATATGTGGATTAACAGCTGTGATTAGTCCAACGCTCTTCTCTACATATTCTTTCATTCTGTCTTCATTTGCTTCAATTCCTTTTAAACAGTTATCAGTAAATGCACGGAATGCATTATTCATAATGTTAATTGATTGAAGTAAATTGAATACTAGTACAGGCTCCATAACATTTAATTCTAATTGTCCTGCTTCTGATGCTAAACAAATTGTATGATCATTACCGATTACTTGGAATGCAACTTGGTTAATTACTTCAGCCATTACAGGATTTACTTTTCCTGGCATAATGGATGAACCTGGTTGACGTGCTGGTAATGAAATTTCACCAAGGCCTGCACGTGGACCAGAAGCCATTAAACGTAAATCATTCGCAATTTTAGACATATTCATCATACATACTTTAAGAGCAGCCGATACTTCTGTGTAAGCATCAGTGTTTTGAGTAGCATCAACAAGATGCTCAGCTCCAACAAGTGATAAGCCACTAATTTCAGCAAGTTGCTTAACAACAAGTTCAATATAGCGAGGATCAGCATTTAAGCCTGTCCCAACCGCTGTAGCTCCCATATTTACCTCGTATAAGTGCTGACGTGATTGTTCGATACGTTTTATATCACGTGCAAGAACTCGAGAATAAGCTTCGAACTCTTGTCCTAAACGAATCGGTACAGCATCTTGTAAGTGAGTACGACCCATTTTAATAACATGATCAAATTCTTTTGCCTTTAACTCAAATACATCGTGCATATATTTCATCGTATTTAATAATTTATCTAACATATTTAAAGTCGCGATGTGAATTGCAGTTGGAAATGCATCATTTGTAGACTGCGACATATTTACATGGGTGTTTGGACTAATACAGAAATAGTCACCTTTTTCTTTGCCTAAAATTTCAAGCGCACGATTAGCAATAACCTCATTTGCATTCATATTCATTGATGTACCTGCGCCACCTTGAATAGGATCTACAATGAACTGATCATGCCATTTGCCATCAATAATTTCTTGAGCAGCTTCTGCAATTGCATTACCATTTCCCTCATAAAGACGTTTTGTTTCCACATTAGCAAGTGCAGCTGCCTTCTTTACAATTGCTAAAGCCTTAATAAGCTCTTCGTGAATTTTATATCCAGTAATCGGAAAATTTTCAACTGCACGTAATGTTTGGACACCATAGTAGGCATCTGCTGGAATTTCTTTTTCCCCTAAGAAATCTTTTTCAATACGTATGTTTGGTTTAATTTCAGTAGCCGCCATTTGTTTTTCTCCCATCTTTACGCAACTTTTGATTCCTTATATGAATCAATAAATGCTTGCGCTTTATCTTTATCGTATTCGCCTTCCCATTTAGCCATTGTGATTGCCGCTAATGAGTTTCCTAATACATTTACTGCAGAACGAACCATGTCTAAAATACGGTCAATACCTGCAATTAATGCGATTCCTTCTAAAGGTAATCCCATTGAACCTAGTGTTGCCAGTACAACTACGAACGATGCACCAGGGACACCGGCCATCCCTTTTGATGTAAGCATTAGTACAAATAATAACGTAACCTGCTCCATAAATGTCATGTGTATATTATACATCTGAGCAACAAATAACGCAGCAAGAGCTTGGTAGATAGCTGACCCCGTTAAATTAAACGAATATCCAGTCGGAATAACGAAAGATACGATTGCCTTTGGACAACCCATTTGCTCCATTTTTTTCATAATGTTTGGAAGTACTGCTTCCGAACTTGCTGTTGTAAAGGAAAGAATCAGCTCGTCCTTTAAAATCTTAATTAGCGTAAAAATATTCGTCCCTGTCATTTTAGCATTAATACCTAAAATAACAATAGCAAAAAATGCTACAGTTATATAAACAGCTATAACAAGCTTCCCAAGTGGTAATAAAGTACCTACACCGAACTTTGCAACTGTTACTGCAATTAACGCGAATACTCCGATTGGAGCAGTTTTCATAACTTGATTTGTCACCCAAAACATTGCTTCTAATACGCCTTCAAAAAATCCTAAAACAGGCTTTCCTTTTTCTCCGATTGCTGCTACTCCTAAACCGAAAAGAACAGAGAAGAAAATAATCGGTAAAAGATCACCTTGTGCCATCGACTCAAACACATTTTTTGGGAAGATATGAACGATTGTTTCTGCAAAACCACTTTGTTGTGTTGCAGTTGCTGTTTGTTCATATGCTGAAATGTCACCTTTTTGTAGATGGCTCATATCTACACCTTTACCAGGATGGAATAAGTTTGCCGCTAACAACCCAACTCCAAGTGCGATCGTCGTAATAATTTCAAAATAAAGAAGTGTCTTTCCCCCAAGTTTTCCTAACTTCTTAATATCCCCTACTCCAGCCACAGCAACTATTAATGCTGAAATAACTATTGGCATAACGATCATTTTGATTAAGTGAATAAAAATATCACCGATTGGCTGAATATACGAAGTGGCCGTTTCATTTCCATATACTAGTGCCCCAACAATAATACCTAATATCAACGCTATAAAAATTTGAGTAGCTAAACCAAATTTTTTCATATATAAATCCCCCTTGTTAACGCTTTCAAACATTTTAATGAAATACATACCTAATTCTATATGTAAACCTACAAAACAATACAAAAACCTACAAGGACTTTTGAAATTATTTGAAAAAGTTTCATAAAATGCTTCGACGACGTATGAATAGGAGGGACAATAAATTGGCGAACGTTAGAAAGGACAGTAATCAAGAAAGTACTAATACTAGTGAAAAGCATTAAAAAAATAAAAAAACTCCTGTCCACATTGTGGAAAGGAGTTTTGAACGTATATGAAAATTAACGTTTTGAGAACTGAGGAGCTCTACGTGCACCTTTAAGACCGTATTTTTTACGCTCTTTCATACGTGCATCACGAGTTAATAATCCAGCGCGTTTTAAAGTTCCGCGGTATTCAGGATCAACTTGTAATAAAGCTCTTGAGATACCGTGACGAATTGCACCAGCTTGACCAGTGTATCCACCACCGTTAACGTTTACTAAAATATCATAGCTACCTAAAGTTTCAGTTGCAACAAGTGGTTGTTTAACAACTTCTCTTAATGCAGCGAATGGGATGTAATCTTCAAAATCACGACCGTTAATGATAACGCGTCCTTCGCCAGGAACTAAACGTACACGAGCTACTGAGCTTTTACGACGTCCTGTGCCATAGTATTGTACTTGTGCCATGTGAATGCCCTCCTTTTATAATTATCCGCGAAGTTCGTAAACTTCTGGTTTTTGTGCTTGGTGTGGATGCTCGTTACCAGCATACACGTGTAATTTTTTAACTTGAGCACGTCCAAGACGTCCTTTTGGAAGCATACCTTTAACAGCTAATTCAAGCATTTTAACTGGGTAGTTAGTACGCATTTCTAAAGCTGTACGCTCTTTTAAACCACCAGCATACATTGTGTGACGGTAGTAAATTTTATTGTTTAATTTGTTTCCTGTTAATTCAACTTTCTCAGCATTGATGATGATTACGTTATCACCTGTATCAACGTGTGGTGTGAAAGTTGGTTTGTGCTTACCGCGAAGTAAAGTAGCTACTTCAGTTGCAAGACGACCTAAAGTTTTTCCTTCAGCGTCTACAACGAACCACTTACGTTCAACTTCGCTAGCTTTTGCCATATAAGTTGTGCGCATTCTAATTTCCTCCTAATACAATATACATAAAGTAAAATTGTTTTTATTGTTTATCTATAACACGACTGGTTCCGGGGCTAATCGTGGTTCTTAAAACAATACCGTATTTAATATTAAACTTTCTACCTTCTAATGTCAAGCAAATGTTACACCAGGATTAGTTGTTATAATCAACTTTCCATAAAAATAATCCATTAGGCGGTGAAGTCTTGCCAGCCTTGGCTCGATCGCATGCTAATAATGCGTTTTTCACACTAATTACGTCGCGTTTTCCTTGACCAACTTCAATTAGTGTTCCAACAATTATTCTTACCATATTATATAGAAATCCATTTCCTTCAAGAGCAATGACAATTCCTTGCTCTGATTTATTAATGGTACCTTTGTATATGGTGCGTACTTTTTCCTTTATATCGGTATTCGATGCACAAAATGAACTAAAATCATGAGTACCTAATAAACAATTAAGTGCCTCTTGCATTTTAACAATATCTAGCTCAAATGGGAAAAAATAATGCTGATTTCTCGAAAAAATATTTTCGTCCTTCTCATTCCAAATAAAGTATCGATATTCTTTCCGAACAACATCAAATCTAGAATGAAATTTGTCATCAACAATTTCTACCGATTTAATATAAATATCTTTAGGTAGTTGTGCATTTAAGGCTCTCTTCCATGCTTCAGGTAAAAGATTAAATTCACTATCAAAATGAATAACTTGACCTACTGCGTGTACGCCAGTATCTGTTCTACCTGAGGCATGGATTTTTATAGGGTTCCCTTTATGCATTTTAGTTAGAACTGTTTCAATATCAGTTTGAATGGTTCTCTGGTTTGGTTGAACTTGGTATCCACTAAATAAGGTGCCATCATATGAAATTATACATTTAATTCGATTCATAACTTATCAATCTCCATCACTTACGTAAAAACAATAATAATAAAAATAAAATCAGTAATGCAAGTAAACATGCTGTATCACGTAAATGCCACTTCATTACCCGAAACTTTGATCGTCCTTCTCCACCTTGGTAACCTCTAGCTTCCATCGCAACTGCTAAGTCTTCAGCTCGTTTAAATGAATGAATAAATAACGGTACAAGTAAGGAGACTAACGCTTTTAATCTGTCTTTTATTGGACCCGATGAGAAATCCACTCCTCTTGATGACTGTGCCTTCATAATCTTTTCGGTCTCTTCCATAAGCGTTGGTATAAATCGCAATGAAATGGACATCATTAAAGCCATTTCATGCACTGGTAGACCAAATCTTTTAAAAGGGTTAAATAATGACTCCAGCCCATCTGTAATTTCGATTGGATTTGTTGTTAATGTCAGTAAAGTTGTAATTGAAACTAAAAGAAAAAATCTCGCCGATATATAAATCCCTTGGATAATACCTTCTTTATGGATTTCAATCCAACCAAAATGATAAATCAAAGGCCCTTCTTTATTTGTAAATACATGCAATAAAAACGTAAACGCTGCTAACAACCAGATTGCTCTTAATCCTTTTAAATAATAATTAAGCGGTACTCTCGATAGTGATACTGTGATAATCGAGAATAGTAATAAAACACCGTAGGTAACAAAATTATTTGCAAAGAAAACAATAAATATAAATAAAAACATTGTTAGAAGTTTTGCTCTAGCATCTAGACGATGAATGAGTGAATCGATTGGTATATATTTTCCGATTATTAGACTATTCATGTTGTTTCCCCATTATAAAGACTCGCTATATAATCAGCGAGTTGTTCAATTGTTAAGCTTGTTGCTTTTTCGTTAATACCTAATTTTTGATTTAGCTCTTGATGGAATTTTAAAGAAAGTGGTATTTGTAAGCCAATTTCCTCTAATTCACTTTCGAATGAAAATACTTCTAAAGGACTTCCCTTTAAGTACGTAGTACCTTTTTGAAGCACATGGATTGTATCAGCATACCTTGCTGCATCTTCCATGCTATGGGTCACTAAAATGATCGTAAGCCCCTTTTCTTTGTGTAATTCATAAAACATATCCATTAACGCCTTTTGGCCACTAGGATCAAGTCCAGCAGTCGGTTCATCTAATACAAGTACATCCGGTTCCATTGCTAATACTCCAGCTATGGCAATCCTTCTCATTTGACCACCACTTAGCTCAAATGGTGACTTCATTAAAAAATCTTCACTTAAACCTACTTTTTCAATTAAATCCTTTGCTCTTTTTTTGGCTTCGTCTTCAGAAACACCAAAATTCATCGGACCAAAGCAAATATCTTTTTCAACGGTTTCTTCAAACAATTGCTGTTCTGGAAATTGAAATACTAATCCTACTTTTTTTCTTAATGATTTTAAATTTTTGTTTTTCTTATTTGATACAAGGGTTATATCGTCTATTTTGGCGATTCCCTCAGTTGGTTGTAAGAGGCCATTTAAATGTTGCAGAAAGGTAGATTTACCTGAGCCTGTGTGACCAATTACAGCGTAGTAAGACCCATCAGGTATCGTTACATCTATATCGTAAAGAGCACGATGCTCAAACGGTGTCTTCGGCTGATAAGTATATCCTACTTTTTCAAAAGTAATTTGCATAATTCGCTCACCAAGCTTTCTTGCTCTAGATGGTCTTGTCTCAAAGGTAAACCTTTTTCTATCAATAAATTAGAAAGGTTATTTGTAAAAGGAGATGCTAATCCAAGCGACTCTAGGGAAAACTCTGTCTTTAAAAGCTCTTCTGGAGTGACGCTTTGAACTAAATGACCATCATGCATAATTAAAATACGGTCTGCATGTATAGCTTCTTCTATATCATGTGTAATCGAAATAACTGTCATATTAATTTCCTTATGTAAATTACGAATAGTTTCGATTACTTCTTTTCTTCCAAAGGGATCTAACATTGAAGTAGCTTCGTCCAATATTAATATACTAGGCTGAATCGCTAATGATCCTGCTATCGCTACTCTTTGCTTTTGACCACCAGAAAGTGAATGTGGTTCATGAAGTTTAAAATCATTCATTTTGACGATATTAAGAACCGCTTCGATGCGACGATCCATTTCTGCTTTATCGACACCATGGTTCTCTAATCCAAATGCTATATCATCAATTACTGTTGTCCCAACAAATTGGTTATCAGGATTTTGAAATACCATCGTTATTTTCTTTCGAACATCCCATATTGTTTGCTCTGATAAGGTAATCTCCTCATCAATCACTATTTGGCCTTCTTCGGGTAAAATTAATCCATTCAAAAGTTTTGCTAATGTTGACTTTCCCGACCCATTTCTACCTACGATTGCAATCCATTCATTTTCCTTTATGTTAAATGATACAGAATGAACTGCATTCGATTGTGCCTGTGGATATTTAAAAGATATGTTATCTACTTTAATACTATCTTTTCTCATTATTTCACCTATAATTTCTCATTGTTTATAGATATATAATAGTCTAAAAGTAAACAGAAAAAAAGGGCAACGACATGTTTACAAGAAACGTCGAGCCCTTTTGTATACGAATATTAAACTAATTCGATAACAACCATTGGTGCTGCGTCTCCGCGACGAGGACCAATTTTTGCGATACGAGTGTATCCACCTTGACGCTCAGTGTAACGAGGAGCGATGTCAGCAAATAACTTTTGTAAAGCGTCTTGATTAGTTTCAGCGTTAGCAACTTCATTACGGATGTAAGCAGCAGCTAGACGACGAGCATGTAAATCTCCACGTTTACCTAAAGTAATCATTTTTTCAACAACTGAACGTAATTCTTTCGCACGTGTTTCAGTTGTTTGAATACGTTCGTTAATGATTAAGTCAGTAGCTAAGTCACGTAACATAGCTTTACGTTGTGAGCTAGTACGTCCTAATTTTCTGTATCCCATTTCTAGTTCCCTCCTTTGTAAGTAGTATCAAAATTGGGTCATATAGACATGAAGAGAACGCCTCTCCCTTTATCGAAGCTACAATCAGTCTTCTTTACGCAGGCCTAGACCTAACTCTTCTAACTTATGTTTTACTTCTTCTAAAGACTTACGACCTAAGTTACGTACTTTCATCATGTCTTCTTCTGTCTTATTAGCAAGCTCTTGTACTGTATTAATACCTGCTCGCTTTAAGCAGTTATATGAACGAACAGAAAGATCAAGTTCTTCAATCGTCATTTCAAGGACTTTATCTTTTTGATCTTCTTCTTTTTCGACCATGATTTCTGCATTTTTAGCTTCGTCAGTTAAACCTACAAAAATGTTTAAGTGTTCAGTAAGAATTTTTGAACCAAGTGCGATTGCATCTTTAGGTCCAATGCTTCCGTCAGTCCAAACATCAAGTGTTAACTTATCGAAATTTGAAACCTGTCCCACACGTGTATTTTCAACTTGGTATGTGACACGAGACACTGGAGTGTAAATCGAGTCGATAGGAATAACACCTATTGCTTGATCCTCTCTTTTGTTACCATCTGCAGGGATGTATCCACGACCACGTCTAGCAGTTAGACGCATACGTAAATGAGCATCTTTAGCAAGAGTTGCAATATGAAGATCTGGATTTAGAACTTCAACATCGCTATCATGCGTAATATCGGCCGCAGTAATTGGTCCTTCTCCGCGTACATCAATTTCTAATGTTTTTTCTTCATCTGAATAAATTTTCAGAGCAAGTTTTTTCACATTAAGAATAATTGTTGTAACGTCTTCTACAACACCTTCAACTGTAGAGAACTCATGTAGCACGCCATCAATTTGAATAGCAGTTACAGCGGCACCAGGAAGTGAGGATAAAAGGATACGACGTAAGGAGTTACCCAGCGTTGTACCATATCCACGCTCAAGTGGTTCAATAACGAATTTACCATATTTGGAATCGTCACTGATCTCAACCGTTTCGATTTTCGGCTTTTCGATTTCAATCATTTTTTAAACCCTCCTTCAAAACGTCGAAACCCTCGGTTAGACGATGCTAACCGAAAGTCCCTATTAGGCAGTTCCTAATTGTGCACAACAAGAGATGTCTGTTAATATTTGCCAAACATATATCATAATCCATTATAGACAATTTTTGAAAATTTATACAGACAAATTATACACGACGACGTTTTGGTGGACGGCATCCGTTATGTGGAACTGGAGTAACGTCTCTGATAGCAGTTACTTCAAGACCAGCAGCTTGAAGAGCACGGATAGCAGCCTCACGACCAGCACCCGGACCTTTAACCGTTACGTCAAGAGTTTTTAAACCATGTTCCATAGAAGTTTTAGCAGCAGTTTCAGCAGCCATTTGTGCAGCAAAAGGAGTAGATTTACGAGAACCTCTGAAACCTAATGCTCCAGCACTTGACCAAGAAATTGCGTTACCATGAACATCAGTGATTGTTACGATTGTGTTATTGAAAGTTGAACGAATATGAGCTGTACCAGCTTCAATATTCTTTTTCACACGACGTTTACGTACATTTGTTTTACGTGCCATGTTGAATACCCTCCTTTACTTAAAAAATATTATTTCTTCTTGTTCGCTACCGTACGGCGTGGGCCTTTACGAGTACGAGCATTGTTTTTAGTGTTTTGACCACGAACAGGTAAGTTACGACGGTGGCGAATACCACGATATGAACCAATTTCGATTAAACGTTTAATGTTTAAAGAAACTTCACGACGAAGATCCCCTTCAACTTTTAACTTGTCGACTAATTCACGAATTTTACCTAATTCTTCTTCTGTTAAATCACGTACACGTGTGTCTTCTGAAATACCAGCTTCAGCTAAGATTTTTTCAGAAGTTGCACGACCGATTCCGTATACATAAGTTAAAGAAACAACCACGCGTTTGTCGCGAGGAATATCTACACCAGCAATACGAGCCATTCTAGTGCACCTCCTTCTTTATTAACCTTGTTTTTGTTTATGTTTTGGATTTTCACAAATTACCATTACTTTACCACGTCTGCGGATAACTTTACATTTTTCACAGATTGGTTTTACTGATGGTCTCACTTTCATGATTTCAACCTCCTTGTAGATTACGGAGTGCATATTTATTATTTAAAACGGTACGTAATACGGCCACGAGTTAAATCATATGGAGATAGTTCAACAGTTACCTTGTCACCTGGAAGAATACGAATGAAGTTCATACGAATTTTACCAGAAACGTGTGCAAGAACTACATGACCATTTTCTAATTCAACTTTGAACATCGCATTCGGAAGTGTTTCCGTAACGGTACCTTCAATTTCAATTACATCATCTTTCGCCATTAGGGCATTCTCCTTTCTTCAAATCAGTAGCTTGCTTGTAGGCAAACATACGCTTAGGAACATTAAGCCAAAGTGCTCTGATAAGTTGGAGATTTTTTGGCCTACAAAAGACCTATGTTATATCAATCGTTCCAAGCAAAGCTAAGTTTAAGCTTTTAAATAATAGTATCAGTTTTGACGAAACGACAAAACGTCATACCCATGGAACGACGATCCTATCGTTCAATTATTAAACTAACTCTTTTAAAAGATTATCAATGTCCGTAAAAACTTTGTTAATCTCTTGTTCACCTTGAATTGTTTTTACATAACCAAGGTTATTATAAAAATCAAGTAAAGGCTGAGTTTGTTTGATATTTACTTCAAGACGGTTCGCAACTGTTTCTTCATTATCATCCGCACGTTGATAAAGTTCTCCACCACATTTTGGGCAAATACCTTCTTCAACAGGAGGATTGAAAATTAAGTGATAAGTAGCTCCACATTCTTTGCAAATACGACGACCTGTTAAACGTTCAATTAAAAGTTGTTGGTCTACATGAATGTTTAACACGAAGTCAATTTTACGATTCATTACTTTCAGAGTCTCTTCTAGTGCTTCAGCCTGCGCAACTGTTCTAGGAAAGCCATCCAATAAGAAACCGTTTTGGCAATCATCTTTTGCTAATCGTTCACGTACAATACCAATTGTTACCTCATCGGGAACAAGATGACCTTGATCCATAAACGATTTTGCTTGAAGACCTAGTTCTGTGCCGTCTTTAATCGCTGCACGGAACATATCGCCAGTAGATATATGAGGAATGCCGTATTTTTCGACAATTTTCTCAGCTTGTGTGCCTTTGCCTGCACCAGGAAGTCCCATTAGAATTAAATTCATGGTTAATCCTCCTCTAAATTAGGTGAGCAATAGGGAAAATAATCAATTCCCTACGCTCGATCTTTAATAAAGCCTTTGTAGTTTCTCTTAACAAGCTGACTTTCTAATTGTTTCATTGTTTCAAGTGCAACTCCGACTACGATTAGTAAACTTGTTCCTCCAATTTGAGCTGAAGGTGGTAAGTTCGCAATTTTACCAAATACAATTGGTAATAAAGCGATGACAGCTAAGAAAATAGCTCCTACGAAAGTTAAGCGATATAAGACTTTAATGATATATTCTTGAGTGCTTTTACCTGGGCGAATGCCTGGGATATAGCCACCTTGCTTCTGTAAGTTTTCAGCCATTTGTTCTGGGTTAGCCTGAACAAAAGTATAAAAATAAGTGAATGCAATGATCAAGATTAAATAAAATGCCATTCCCCATGGATTGTTATACGTAAAATGCGTTTTAATCCAATCAGTTACGTTGTTACTAGGTAAAAACGAAGCGATTGTTGATGGAGTGATTAAAAATGAAACAGCGAAGATTACCGGAATAACCCCAGCACCATTTACTTTTAATGGCAAGTGAGTAGATTGTCCTCCAACATAACTATTATTACCATTGTTTCGTTTAGCATATTGAATCGGAATTTTACGATTAGCTTGTTGGATGTAAATTACAGCTACGATTACTAATAGTAAAACTAAAACAACTAAGCCAACTTTCACAATGTTTAAGAATAGCGCGTCTCCAGCACCTTTAAATTGTTGCTGATAGACTTGGTTCATTGTATTAGGTATAGCAGCAACTATACCACCAAAGATGATAACTGATATACCGTTCCCAACACCTTTAGCAGTAATCTGCTCACCTAACCACAATAAGAAAGATGTTCCAGCTGTTAGTACAATTGCTATATAAAGATAGGTTGACCAACCTGGATTTTCTATTAACATTCCGCCAGTAACATTATTCATACTGATTGATAACCCAATTGCTTCTACAAAACCAAGAATAATTGTGATGTATCTAGTCAGTTGAGTTAGTTTACGTCGACCAATCTCACCTTGCTTCGACCATTCAGTTAATTTAGGAACTACGTCCATTTGAAGTAACTGGATAATGATTGAAGCAGTAATGTAAGGCATTATACCCATTGCAAAAATCGAGAACTGTTTAAGAGCTCCTCCACCGAAAGTATTTAGAACTCCAAATACGCTCAATGAGCTATCTTGAGAAGCTAAAACCTCAGCGTTGACGTTTGGAACAGGTATAAACGTTCCAATACGAAATACAATTAACATTAATAACGTAAAGAATATTTTTTTTCTAATATCTGCAATGCGCATAAAGTTGGAGATTGTCCGGAACATTTTAGATCACCTCAGCATTTCCACCAGCTGCTTCGATTGCCTCTACTGCAGAAGATGAGAACTTGTGAGCTTTAACAGTAAGTTTAACTTCTAACTTACCATTACCTAAAATTTTAATACCAGATAATTCTTTACGAACAATACCAGTTTCAATCAGTAACTCAGGAGTTACTTCAGTTCCGTTTTCGAAGCGGTTTAACGTTTCAACATTAACGATTGCGTAATCTTTACGGTTGATGTTAGTGAAACCACGTTTTGGTAAACGACGGAATAAAGGAGTTTGACCACCTTCAAATCCAAGACGAACACCGCCACCTGAACGAGCGTTTTGTCCTTTATGACCTTTACCAGCAGTTTTACCAGTACCAGAACCGATACCACGACCGATACGTTTAGATACTTTACGAGAACCTTCTGTAGGTTTTAATTCATGAAGTTTCATTAGGGCACCTCCTTACTTATTCATGTTTCATTAAATTTCTTTTACAGATACAAGGTGAGAAACTTTGTTAATCATCCCACGCATTGCAGCGTTATCTTCTTTAACAACAGTTTGGTTTGTTTTAGTAATTCCTAAAGCACGAACTGTTGCTATTTGATCTTGTTTACGACCAATAACACTACGAGTAAGGGTAATTTCTAACTGTTTAGCCATCGTTATCCCTCCTTATTAACCTAGTAATTCTTCTACAGATTTACCACGTAATTTAGCAACTTCATCCGCACGTTTCAAGTTACTTAAACCTTCGATAGTAGCACGTACAATGTTTACTGGTGTGTTTGAACCAAGAGATTTAGATAAAATATCATGTACTCCAGCAAGTTCTAATACCGCACGAACAGGACCTCCTGCGATAACTCCAGTACCTTCAGAAGCAGGTTTTAAGAATACTTCACCAGCTCCAAAACGACCAGTAATTACGTGAGGAATTGTTGTTCCAACGATTGGTACATTAATTAGATTTTTCTTAGCATCTTCAACAGCTTTACGGATTGCATCAGGTACTTCTTGAGCTTTACCAGTACCAAAACCAACATGACCGTTTTTGTCACCAACAACTACTAATGCTGCAAAGCGGAAACGACGTCCACCTTTTACAACTTTAGCAACACGGTTGATCGTAACTAAGCGTTCTTCAAGCTCTAATTTATTAGGATCAATGCGACGCATGTATGTCCCTCCTTCTTTTATTAAAATTGTAAACCAGCTTCACGAGCAGCTTCAGCTAAAGCTTTTACGCGACCATGATATAAGTAACCACCGCGGTCGAATACAACTTCAGTAACACCTTTTTCAGTAGCGCGTTTTGCAACTAATCCACCTACTAAAGATGCTGCATCGATATTACCAGTACCATTTAAAGTTAATTCTTTATCTAAAGTTGATGCACTTGCTAATGTAACACCATTAACATCATCAATGATTTGAGCATAGATATGGTTGTTTGAACGATAAACGTTTAAACGTGGACGTTCTTGAGTACCAGATAATTTAGTACGAACACGAGCATGTCTTTTTTTACGTACTGCATTTTTATCAGCCTTAAAGATCATCTTGGTCACTCCTTTCTCTTATCTAGTTATAGATTACTTCGCAGTTTTACCTTCTTTACGACGAACCATTTCGCCTTCGTAACGGATACCTTTACCTTTGTAAGGCTCTGGTGGACGTACTTGACGGATGTAAGCAGCAAGTGCGCCTACACGTTCTTTGTCGATACCTTTAATACTGATTTTAGTATTTGAAGGTACTTCGATTTCAACACCATTCTCAGGAGTGATCTCAACTGGGTGAGAGAAACCAACAGCTAAAACAAGTTTGTCACCTGTTTTTGTAGCACGGTAACCTACCCCAACTAGTTCAAGGTTACGAGTATAACCATTAGTTACACCTTCAACCATGTTTCCTAAGATAGCACGAGTTGTACCATGAAGAGCACGGTGCTCTTTATTATCAGTTGGACGTGCAACTGTTAATACATTCTCGTTTAATTCGATTGTCATATCAGGACTAAAAGTACGAGTTAACTCACCTTTAGGTCCTTT
This sequence comes from Bacillus sp. AFS002410, assembly GCF_002556365.1. NCBI lineage: Bacteria > Bacillati > Bacillota > Bacilli > Caryophanales > Bacillaceae > Bacillus > Bacillus sp. AFS002410. The sequence continues at coordinate 40,387 of NZ_NUEU01000108.1, read as the reverse complement.
TACTGTAATAGTATTGTTGTTATTAGTAAGAGTAACTCCAGCAGGAATTACAAGTTCTTTTTTACCAACACGAGACATTCACTACACCTCCATTCTCTCTGTGTTTTATTACCAAACGTATGCTAAGATTTCGCCACCAGTTTTAGCTTGACGAGCTTCTTTATCTGTCATTACACCTTTAGATGTTGAAATAATTGCAACACCTAAACCGTTAAGTACGCGAGGTACTTCGTCAGCTTTCGCGTAAACACGTAAGCCAGGCTTAGAGATTCTTTTTAATCCAGTGATAACACGTTCGTTGTTCACACCATATTTTAAGAAAATACGGATGATACCTTGTTTATCATCTTCAATGTACTCAACGTCACGGATGAAACCTTCACGTTTTAGAATTTCAGCAACTTCTTTCTTTAGGTTAGAACCTGGGAATTCTAATTTCTCGTGACGTACCATGTTCGCATTACGAATGCGAGTAAGCATATCTGCAATAGGATCTGTCATGACCATGTTCAGATAACCTCCTTCCTAATATCTATTGAATTACCAACTAGCTTTTTTAACGCCAGGGATTTGTCCTTTATAAGCAAGTTCACGGAAACAAATACGGCAAAGTTTAAATTTACGTAATACTGAGTGTGGACGTCCGCAACGTTCGCAACGTGTATACTCTTGTACTTTAAATTTCTGAGCACGTTTTTGTTTCGCAATCATTGATTTTTTAGCCACGTTTTCGCCTCCTCTTCTTTAGCGCTGGCTTTCATTATTTTTGAAAAGGCATTCCAAATAATGTTAGCATTTCACGAGCTTCTTCATCAGTATTTGCAGTAGTTACAATAACGATGTCCATACCACGTACTTTGTTTACTTTATCATAATCAATCTCTGGGAAGATTAATTGCTCTTTAACACCTAATGTGTAGTTTCCACGGCCATCGAATGACTTTTTAGAGATCCCACGGAAGTCACGTACACGAGGTAAAGTAACAGCAACTAATTTTTCAAAGAATTCGTACATACGCTCACCGCGTAATGTAACTTTCGCACCGATAGGCATTCCTTCACGAAGACGGAATTGAGCGATTGATTTTTTAGCTCTAGTTACAACAGGCTTTTGACCTGCGATTAAAGTTAATTCCTCAACAGCAGTATCTAATGCTTTTGAATTTGAAACAGCCTCACCAACACCCATGTTGATGACGATCTTTTCAATTTTTGGCACTTGCATAACTGATTTATAGTTAAACTTGCTCACAAGAGCAGGAGTGATTTCGTTTTGATATTTCTCGACTAGGCGGTTCATTCAGTTGACCTCCTTTCACAAATTTCTATTATTTATCAAGTAATTCGCCTGATTTTTTTGCAATACGTACTTTTTTACCATCCACTAATTGGTAACCTACGCGTGTAGGTACTCCAGTTTTTGGATCTAATGCCATAACATTAGAAACATGGATTGGTGCTTCTTTCTCGATGATGCCACCTTGTGGGTTAGCTTGAGTAGGTTTTGAGTGTTTTTTAATGATGTTAACACCCTCAACAAGTACGCGGTTTTTCTTTGGAAAAGCAGCAAGGATCACACCTTGTTTTCCTTTGTCTTTACCAGAGATAACTTGAACTTTATCACCTTTTTTTACATGCATCTTCTTCGTGCACCTCCTTAATAAGGCTTTCTGAAGTATTTATTAAAGTACATTAATTAAAGTACTTCTGGAGCTAATGATACGATTTTCATGAAGTTGCTATCACGTAATTCACGTGCAACTGGTCCGAAAATACGAGTACCACGTGGGCTCTTATCATCTTTAATGATAACAGCTGCGTTTTCATCAAAACGGATGTAAGTACCATCTGGACGACGAACACCACGTTTCGTACGAACGATAACAGCTTTGACTACATCACCTTTTTTAACAACGCCACCTGGTGTTGCTTGTTTCACTGTACAAACTATGATATCACCAATGTTTGCAGTTTTACGGCCTGAACCACCTAATACTTTAATAGTAAGTAATTCACGTGCACCTGAATTGTCAGCAACTTTTAAACGAGTTTCTTGTTGGATCATGTCAAATTGACCTCCTTTCGGATTAAGAATGATATCCGATCATCTATTAGATAATAACAGCTTCTTGTACGATTTCAACTAAACGGAAACGTTTTGTAGCTGATAATGGACGAGTCTCCATGATTTTTACGATATCGCCAACTTTTGCAGCGTTTAGCTCATCGTGCGTTTTATATTTCTTAGAATATTTAACGCGTTTTCCGTATAGTTTATGTGTTTTATAAGTTTCAACTACAACAGTAATTGTCTTATCCATCTTGTCAGAAACTACACGTCCTGTGTAAACTTTACGTTGGTTACGTTCGCTCACTGTGCAAACCTCCCCTCATTATTAATTATTAGAGTTAATTTCTCTTTCACGTACTACAGTTTTCATACGAGCAATACCTTTACGAACCTCACGAATACGCGCAGTGTTCTCTAATTGACCTGTAGCTAATTGGAAACGAAGGTTGAATAACTCTTCTTTAAGAGATTTCACTTTTAATTCAATTTCAGCAGTAGTAAGATCGCGAATCTCATTAGTTTTCATTAGAATCACCACCATTGTCTTCGCGTTTTACGAATTTACATTTAACTGGTAATTTGTGAGCAGCTAAGCGAAGTGCTTCACGAGCTACCTCTTCAGATACACCAGCGATTTCGAACATAATTTTGCCAGGTTTAACAACTGCAACCCAACCTTCTGGAGCACCTTTACCACTACCCATACGAACCTCAAGAGGTTTAGCAGTGTAAGGTTTAGAAGGGAAGATCTTAATCCATACTTTACCGCCACGTTTCATGTAACGAGTCATTGCACGACGCGCTGCTTCAATTTGACGGTTAGTAATCCAAGAAGCTTCAGTTGATTGTAAACCGAATTCACCGAATGCAATTTCAGTACCACCTTTGGCACGTCCACGCATTTTTCCACGATGTTCTCTTCTATATTTAACACGTTTAGGCATTAACATAATTAATTTCCTCCTTCCTCAGAAGCTTTCTTTTTTGTAGGAAGAACTTCACCTTTGTAGATCCATACTTTTACGCCTAGTTTACCGTATGTTGTATCTGCTTCTGCAGTTGCATAATCGATATCCGCACGTAATGTATGAAGTGGCACTGTACCTTCACTATATGATTCTGCACGAGCAATATCTGCTCCGCCAAGACGACCAGAAACTTGTGTTTTAATACCTAATGCACCAGCACGCATAGCACGTTGAAGTACTTGCTTTTGAGCACGACGGAATGAAACACGGTTTTCTAATTGACGAGCGATGTTTTCAGCTACTAATTTAGCATCAAGATCTGCTCTTTTAATTTCGATGATGTTAATATGAACACGTTTGCCAGTAAGTTTGTTTAAAGCCTTACGAAGAGCTTCAACTTCTGAACCACCTTTACCGATTACCATACCTGGTTTTGCAGTGTGTACAGTGATGTTTACACGGTTAGCAGCTCTTTCGATTTCTACTTTAGATACAGCAGAATCTTTTAAACGAGTGCTAATGTATTCACGAATTTTGATATCTTCATGTAAAAGATCAGCGTAGTCTTTTTCAGCGTACCATTTAGATTCCCAATCTTTAATAATACCAACTCGAAGTCCGACTGGATTTACCTTTTGTCCCATCGATTATCCCTCCTTCTTCTCTGATACCACGATTGTAATGTGGCTTGTACGTTTGTTGATTGCGCTAGCACGTCCTTGTGCACGAGGGCGGAAACGTTTTAAAGTAGCACCTTCATCAACGAATACTTTTTCGATGTATAAGTTATTAACATCCATATCATAGTTATGCTCTGCGTTAGCAATAGCAGATTTTAATAATTTTTCTACAACAGGAGAAGCAGTTTTCGGTGTGTGTCGAAGGATTGCGATCGCTTCGCCCACTTGTTTACCTCGGATTAAATCGACTACTAGACGAACTTTACGAGGAGCGATACGAACTGTTCTCAGTACAGCTTTAGCTTGCATTGGAGTGCCTCCTCTCATTATCTTCTAGTTTTCTTGTCATCCGCATCGTGACCTTTGTAAGTACGAGTTGGAGCAAATTCACCAAGTTTGTGACCTACCATATCTTCCGATACATATACAGGTACGTGTTTACGACCATCGTATACTGCAATAGTATGTCCGATAAATTGTGGGAAAATAGTCGAACGACGTGACCAAGTTTTTACAACTTGCTTAGAGTCAGTTTCGTTTAATTTCTCAACTTTAGTTAATAAGTGATCATCAATAAATGGACCTTTTTTCAGGCTGCGTCCCATTGTGGTACCTCCCTTCGTGATTGACCTACGGTTCTAGTGAACCGTAGCACAACCGCGTTATTTTTTACGACGACGAACGATAAATTTGTCTGACGCTTTGTTTTTCTTACGAGTTTTGTAACCAAGAGTTGGTTTACCCCATGGAGACATTGGTGATTTACGTCCGATTGGAGAGCGTCCTTCACCACCACCGTGTGGGTGATCAACTGGGTTCATTACAGATCCACGTACAGTTGGGCGTTTACCCATCCAACGAGAACGACCTGCTTTACCGATGTTAATAAGTTCGTGATGTTCGTTACCTACTTGACCTACTGTCGCGCGGCAAGTAGCTAAGATCATACGTACTTCACCAGAGTTTAAACGAACTAGTACATAACGGTCTTCTTTACCTAATACTTGTGCAGAAGTACCAGCTGAACGTACTAATTGTCCTCCACGACCTGGTTTTAACTCGATGTTGTGAATTGTAGTACCTACTGGAATGTTTACAAGTGGTAAAGCGTTACCTACTTTAATATCAGCTTCAGAACCTGAAACGATTTCCATTCCTACTACTAAATTTTTAGGAGCTAGGATGTAACGTTTTTCTCCATCAGCGTAGTTAATTAAAGCAATGTTTGCAGAACGGTTTGGATCGTACTCGATTGTAGCAACGCGTCCTGGTATACCATCTTTATCTCGTTTGAAATCGATGATACGGTATTGACGTTTGTGTCCACCACCTTGGTGACGAACAGTAATTTTACCTTGGTTGTTACGGCCAGCTTTTTTGCTAAGTGGTGCTAGTAATGATTTTTCTGGTTTATCAGTAGTGATCTCAGCAAAATCATTAGTAGTCATACCACGGCGACCGTTAGTGGTTGGTTTATACTTTTTGATTCCCATCGTAATTTCCCTCCTTTTCTAGTAATTAGTATTAAACGCCTTCGAATAATGTGATTTCTTGGCTATCAGTAGTTAATTTAACGATTGCTTTTCTACGACGGTTAGTGTAACCAGCATGTTTACCCATACGTTTAAACTTACCTTTGTAGTTCATTACGTTAACTTTCTCTACTTTAACACCGAAGATTGCTTCAATAGCATCTTTAACTTCAGTTTTATTAGCTCTTACATCAACTTCAAAAGTGTATTTTTTTTCAGAAATTGCTTCCATAGAAGCTTCAGTGATAACTGGGCGTTTGATAATATCGCGAGGATCCTTCATTATACAAGCACCTCCTCTACTTTTTGCACCGCAGCTTTAGTCATGATTAGAGTATCATGATGTAAAACGTCGATTACGTTTACTTCATTAGCCGCAAGAACTGTAATACCAGGTAAGTTGCGAGCAGATAAAGCTACGTTTTCATTTAGGTCAGCTGTTACGATTAAGACTTTCTTTTGAACTGATAAGCCTTGTAATACAGTAACCATATCTTTTGTTTTTGGTGCGTTTAACGCTAAATCTTCAAGCACTAACATGCTTTGCTCTAATACTTTTGTAGATAAAGCAGATTTAATCGCTAAGCGACGTACCTTTTTAGGTAATTTATATGAATATGATCTTGGAGCTGGACCGAATACGATACCACCACCACGCCATTGTGGAGAACGGATTGAACCTTGACGAGCACGGCCAGTTCCTTTTTGTCTCCATGGTTTACGACCACCACCACGTACTTCAGAACGTGTTTTTACTTTGTGAGTACCTTGACGTAAAGACGCACGTTGCATCATTACAGCATCAAATAAAACGTGTTCGTTTGGAGCAATTCCGAAAACAGCATCTGCTAATTCGATCTCTCCTACTTGAGCACCTGTTTGATTAAACATAGTAACTTTAGGCATTTCATTTCCTCCTTTCTTCTAAATTAATTATTTAGATTTAACCGCAGTACGGATTGTTACGTAAGATTTTTTAGAACCAGGTACATTACCTTTTACTAAAAGTAAGTTACGTTCAACGTCAACTTTAACGATTTGTAGGTTTTGTACAGTTACTTTTTCTCCACCCATTTGACCAGGTAAAGCTTTGTTTTTGAATACACGGTTCGGAGCAACAGGACCCATTGAACCTGGACGACGGTGGTAACGAGAACCGTGAGACATTGGTCCACGAGATTGGTTGTGGCGTTTAATGCTACCTTGGAATCCTTTACCTTTTGAAGTACCAGTTACATCAACGATGTCACCATTTGCAAAAATATCTACTTTGACTTCTTGACCAACTTCATAAGCTGTTACGTCAGCATTGCGAAGTTCACGAACGAAGCGCTTAGGTGCAGTGTTTGCTTTAGCAGAGTGTCCTTTTTCTGGTTTGTTAGCTAATTTCTCACGTTTGTCAGCAAATCCGATTTGGATTGCTTCATAACCGTCAGTTTCAGTAGTTTTCTTTTGTAAAACCACGTTTGGAGTAGCTTCGATTACAGTTACTGGAATTAACTCACCGTTTTCAGCAAATACTTGTGTCATACCGATCTTTTTCCCTAAGATTCCTTTAGTCATAAGTCACACCTCCTGAATTTATATATAATGTTATTAAAGTTTGATTTCAATATCAACGCCAGATGGTAAATCTAGTCTCATTAATGAATCAACTGTTTGTGGAGTTGGATTCACGATATCGATTAAACGTTTGTGTGTGCGCATTTCGAATTGCTCACGAGAATCTTTGTATTTATGAACCGCACGAAGGATCGTGTAAACTGATTTCTCAGTTGGTAATGGAATCGGACCAGATACAGAAGCACCAGAACGTTTCGCTGTTTCAACGATTTTCTCTGCAGATTGATCTAAAATACGGTGATCATAAGCTTTTAAACGAATACGAATTTTTTCTTTTGCCATAATTTTCCCTCCTTTTTCGCCTATTTAAGTAATAGACATACTCCATGGAAATTTCCTTACACTCGCCATGGCAAAGCGGCCGGGTGTATCAGCAACCTTCCATTTCTACGCAGTCAAAGACCAACATCATCTATTATACATAAAAAATAATGCTATTGCAAGCATTTGTTATAAGTTTAAATAAATTAATGTTTTGCCGTCTTTAGTACTTAGTTATTATATTATCTTCGTTTATTAAAATCAAGCAAGAATCGGTTTTCTATTATAATAAAAATATTTCCAATTTACATAAAAAAAAGCTTAGAAGAATAAATCTTCTAAGCTTTTAAGTTTAATTATTCAACGATTGTAGCAACTACACCAGCGCCTACAGTACGTCCACCCTCACGGATAGAGAACTTAGTACCTTCTTCAACAGCGATTGCGTTGATTAACTCAACAGTCATTTCGATGTTGTCACCAGGCATAACCATTTCAACGCCTTCTGGTAATTGGATGATTCCAGTTACGTCAGTTGTACGGAAATAGAATTGTGGACGGTAGTTAGCGAAGAATGGAGTGTGACGTCCACCTTCTTCTTTAGATAAAACGTAAACTTCAGCTTTAAACTTAGTGTGTTGTTTAACTGAACCTGGTTTAGCTAAAACTTGACCACGTTGGATATCGTCACGAGCAACCCCACGAAGAAGTGCACCGATGTTATCTCCAGCTTCTGCTTGATCAAGAAGTTTACGGAACATTTCAACACCTGTTACAGTAGTTGATTTTGGCTCTTCAGTGAAACCGATGATTTCGATTACTTCACCAACTTTAACTACTCCACGCTCAACACGACCAGTAGCTACTGTTCCACGACCAGTGATTGAGAATACATCCTCAACTGGCATTAAGAAAGGCTTGTCAGTTTCACGAGCTGGTGTTGGGATGTAAGAATCAACTTCAGCCATTAATTCATGAATTTTAGCTTCCCACTCAGCATCTCCTTCAAGAGCTTTAAGTGCAGAACCTTTGATTACTGGAATGTCATCGCCAGGGAATTCGTATTCTGATAAAAGATCACGGATTTCCATTTCAACTAATTCAAGTAATTCTTCGTCGTCAACCATGTCACATTTGTTCATGAATACTACGATGTAAGGTACACCTACTTGACGAGATAAAAGAATGTGCTCACGAGTTTGAGGCATTGGACCATCAGCAGCAGATACTACTAAGATACCACCGTCCATTTGAGCAGCACCAGTGATCATGTTTTTAACATAGTCAGCGTGACCTGGGCAGTCAACGTGTGCATAGTGACGAGTTTCAGTTTCGTACTCAACGTGTGCAGTAGAGATTGTGATACCACGTTCTCTTTCTTCTGGAGCACCATCGATTTGATCGTAAGCGCGAGCTTCAGCTCCACCTACTTTAGCTAATACAGTTGTAATAGCAGCAGTTAATGTAGTTTTACCATGGTCAACGTGTCCGATTGTACCAATGTTAACGTGTGGTTTTACACGTTCGAATTTAGCTTTACCCATTGTAAAAATCCTCCTTATAATTAAGAAAATTAATTTTTAGTTTTATTATTATGCTACAAGAGGGTGAGACACCCTTTGTAGCTAACATAAATAGTTATACATGATGAGAACTAAATAATCAATTACTCACCTTTATATTTTTTGATAATTTCTTCTGAAATTGATTTTGGTACATCTTCATAGTGGTCAAATACCATTGAGAACGTTCCACGACCTTGAGTGTTAGAACGTAATGAAGTTGCATAACCAAACATTTCAGAAAGAGGTACCATAGCACGAACAACTTGAGCGTTACCACGTGCTTCCATACCTTCAACGCGTCCACGACGAGAAGTAATATCACCCATGATATCTCCTAAGTATTCCTCAGGGATAACAACTTCTACTTTCATTAATGGTTCAAGTAGAACTGGGTTACATTTCTTAACAGCGTTTTTAAGAGCTAAAGAAGCAGCTACTTTAAACGCCATCTCGTTTGAGTCAACATCATGGTATGAACCGTCAAAAAGACGAGCTTTAATGTCGATTAGTGGGAATCCAGCTAATACACCATTTTTAAGAGAGTCTTCAAGACCTGCAGCTACTGCTGGGATGTATTCACGAGGAACAACACCACCAACGATACCATTTTCAAATTCAAAGCCTTTTCCTTCTTCGTTAGGTGAGAATTCAATCCAAACATGTCCGAATTGTCCACGTCCACCTGACTGACGAACGAATTTCCCTTCTACTTGTGCAGAAGAACGGAAAGTTTCACGGTATGCTACTTGAGGAGCACCAACGTTAGCTTCTACTTTGAATTCACGACGCATACGGTCAACGATGATATCAAGGTGAAGTTCACCCATACCAGCGATGATTACTTGACCAGTTTCTTGGTCAGTATGTGCACGGAATGTTGGATCTTCTTCAGTTAATTTAACTAATGCTTGACCCATTTTATCTTGGTCAGCCTTAGATTTTGGCTCGATTGCGATCGAGATAACTGGTTCTGGGAACTCCATAGACTCAAGAATTACTAGATTCTTTTCATCACATAAAGTATCTCCAGTTGTAGTATCTTTAAGACCTACAGCCGCAGCGATATCTCCAGCATATACTTTCGAAATCTCTTGACGAGAGTTAGCATGCATTTGTAGGATACGTCCTACACGCTCACGCTTACCTTTTGTAGAGTTTTGAACGTATGAACCAGATTCTAACGTACCTGAGTAAACTCGGAAGAACGTTAATTTACCAACATAAGGATCAGTCATGATTTTGAATGCTAAAGCTGCGAAAGGCTCTTCATCACTTGATGGAACTACTTTCTCTTCTTCAGTATCAGGTAATGTTCCTTTGATAGCTGGTACATCTAATGGAGATGGTAGGTAATCAATAACTGCATCAAGCATTAATTGAACACCTTTGTTTTTGAAAGCAGAGCCACAAACTACTGGGTAGAATTGTACTGAACATGTAGCTGTACGAATAGCAGCTTTTAATTCAGCAAGTGTGATTTCTTCACCTTCAAGATATTTCATCATTAATTCTTCGTCTAGCTCAGCTACCGCTTCGATTAAACGACCACGGTACTCATCAGCTAGTTCTTGATATTCTTCAGGAATTTCGATAGTTTCAATGTCAGTTCCTAAGTCATTATTGTACTTAATAGCTTTCATTTCAACTAGGTCAACAATACCCCAGAAGTTATCTTCAGCACCCATCGCTAATTGGATTGGGTGTGCGTTAGCTTGTAAACGGTCATGTAAAGTACCTACAGAGTATAAGAAATCCGCGCCGATTTTATCCATTTTGTTAACGAATACTACACGTGGAACTCCGTAAGTAGTTGCTTGACGCCAAACTGTTTCAGTTTGAGGCTCAACACCTGATTGTGCATCAAGTACTGCTACTGCGCCATCAAGTACACGTAGTGAACGTTCAACTTCTACAGTGAAGTCTACGTGACCTGGAGTATCAATGATATTTACACGGTGGTTATCCCATTGAGCTGTTGTAGCAGCAGATGTGATAGTGATACCACGCTCTTGCTCTTGCTCCATCCAGTCCATTTGTGAAGCTCCTTCATGAGTTTCACCAATTTTGTGAATACGACCTGTGTAATAAAGGATACGCTCAGTTGTTGTTGTTTTACCAGCATCAATGTGAGCCATGATCCCAATATTACGAGTGTTATTTAAGGAGAACTCTCTTGTCATCAGGGTTCTTTCTCCCTTCCAGTATTAGTTAGGATTTTTTAGTACAAGAAAAAGTTATTCCTATACATACCTCATGTTATTAAGTTAAGCAAGCACTACAATCAAAGAACAATTATGATCCTAAGTTATGTAATCCGACGTTCACCTACTTTATCTAGCAAGCTAAATAATAAATAGGTGAACGACTTAACCAACATTCATTATGTGCAGAAATAACTAAATTGCTTTTAATCTTACCAACGGTAGTGAGCAAACGCTTTGTTCGCTTCTGCCATTTTGTGTGTATCTTCACGTTTCTTAACTGCAGAACCTGAGTTGTTAGCTGCGTCAAGAATTTCGTTAGCTAAACGCTCTTCCATCGTTTTTTCTCCACGAAGACGAGCATAGTTTACTAACCAACGTAGACCTAGAGTAGTACGACGCTCTGGACGTACCTCAACTGGTACTTGGTAGTTAGAACCACCAACACGACGAGCTCTTACTTCTAGAACTGGCATGATATTTTTAAGAGCTGCTTCGAATACTTCCATTGGTTCTTTACCAGAACGTTCTTGGATTAATTCAAATGCTCCGTATAAGATAGCTTGAGATTTTCCTCTTTTTCCGTCAATCATCATTTTGTTGATTAAACGAGAAACTAACTTTGAATTATAAAGTGGATCTGGTAATACATCTCTTTTTGCAACAGGACCTTTACGTGGCATGTTATTTCCTCCTTTCGGCTAGTTGTTATTTATTACTTCTTAGCTGCTTTTGGTCTCTTAGTTCCGTATTTAGAACGACCTTGCATACGCTTGTCAACACCTGCAGTATCTAATGCACCACGAACGATATGGTAACGTACCCCCGGTAAATCTTTTACTCGTCCACCACGGATAAGAACAACACTGTGCTCTTGTAAGTTGTGTCCGATACCTGGGATATAAGCAGTTACCTCGATTTGGTTTGTTAAACGTACACGAGCATATTTACGTAATGCTGAGTTCGGTTTCTTTGGAGTCATAGTACCAACACGAGTACAAACACCACGTTTTTGTGGAGCTGATAAATCAGTTGATTTTTTCTTTAATGAGTTGAAACCTTTATTTAATGCTGGTGATTTTGATTTCCATACTTTAGAAGTACGTCCATTACGCACTAACTGGTTAATAGTAGGCATGAGTTTTCCTCCCTTCAAATATTTATAAGACCACACATCCAGGTGGTTCATAATAAGTTGAAAACAAAGTTTTTGCAAGAAGGAAGAAGACTTCCTTCTCACAAAAACAGTTTTAACTGTATATTCCTAAATTAGCCCCGGATCTAACCTGCTTAGATTAGCAGTGCTATTGTCTAGGAGCAACCTTGAATATCTTATCATTTTTCATCAAATGATGTCAACTCAAGTTTTAAAATATTTTAAGTTTATTTTTCAACTAATACTTCTTCGTTTATTTCAACTGATTCATTTAAATCTTTAACAAGATCTACTCTGCGGTATCTATTCATACCAGTACCAGCTGGAACCAACTTACCTATAATAACATTCTCTTTTAATCCTAGCAACTCATCTCGTTTTCCTTTAATCGCAGCGTCTGTTAATACACGCGTTGTTTCTTGGAATGATGCAGCAGATAGGAATGAGTCTGTTTCTAATGATGCTTTTGTAATACCTAGTAATAATGGGCGTGCAGTAGCCGGTTGTTTACCTGCAAATAAAGCTTCTTTATTCGCTTCAGTAAACTGGTGTAGTTCTAATAATGTACCAGGTAATAAATCAGTTTCACCCGCATCCATTACACGAACTTTTTTCAGCATTTGACGTACCATTACCTCTACGTGTTTGTCTCCAATTTCTACCCCTTGCATACGGTATACTTTTTGTACTTCACGTAGTAAGTATTCTTGAACAGCATTTGTACCTTTTACTTTTAGAAGTTCTTTCGGATCAATTGAACCTTCAGTCATTACTTGACCGCGTTCAATCTTTTCACCTTCTTGAACTTTTAGTCTAGCACCATAAGGAACTGGGTAATTTCTAGATTCAACTGTGCCTTGAACAATAATTTCTTGTTTGTCTTTAGCATCAGTAGAAATTGAAATAATACCATCAATTTCAGATATAACTGCTTGACCTTTAGGATTACGCGCTTCAAATAGCTCTTGAATACGAGGTAAACCTTGAGTGATATCGTCTCCTGCTACCCCACCAGTATGGAATGTACGCATCGTTAACTGTGTACCTGGCTCACCGATTGATTGAGCAGCGATAATACCAACTGCCTCACCAACTTCAACCTCGGCACCTGTAGCTAAGTTGCGACCATAACATTTTTTACATACTCCATGGCTAGTATTACATGTAAATGCAGAACGGATATTAACTTCTTCAATACCTGCATCGATAATTTCTCGAGCTAAGTCTTCAGTAATTAAATCGTTTTCTTGCGCAAGTAATACACCTGTTTCTGGGTGACGTATAGTTGCACGTAAATGACGACCAACTAGACGATCATACAATCCTTCAATAATTTCGTTACCTTCTTTAATCGCCTTTACATGTAAACCGCGGTCAGTACCACAATCATCTTGACGAACAATTACATCTTGTGCAACGTCTACAAGACGACGAGTTAAGTAACCTGAATCGGCTGTTTTAAGTGCTGTATCGGCAAGACCTTTACGCGCACCGTGTGTTGAGATGAAGTATTCAAGTACCGTTAGACCTTCACGGAATGAAGATTTGATTGGTAACTCAATAATACGTCCAGCCGGGTTGGCCATCAGACCACGCATACCTGCAAGCTGAGTGAAGTTCGATGCATTACCACGGGCACCAGAGTCACTCATCATAAAGATTGGGTTACGTTTATTTAGGGAAGCCATCAGTTTCCCTTGAATTACATCCTTCGCATCACTCCAAATTGCGATTACACGATCGTAACGCTCATCTTCTGTGATTAAACCACGACGGAATTGTTTTAGAACTTTATCTACTTTTTCTTGCGCTTCAGCAATAATTAATTGCTTCTCAGGTAATACGATGATATCGGATACACCAACTGTAATACCAGCTTTAGTAGAGTGTCTAAATCCAAGATCCTTCATGCGGTCAAGCATTTTAGATGTTTCAGTAATTTTGAAACGTTTAAATACTTCAGCGATGATATTTCCAAGTATTTTCTTTTTGAAAGGAGCAATTTCTTCTCTACTTTCGATAATCTCTTTAATATTCGCGCCTTTAGCCACGAAATACATCTGAGGAGTTTCCTTCTCAAGGTTACTTTGAGTAGGTTCATTAATAAACGGGAACGAAGTAGGTAAGATTTCATTGAAGATTAGCTTACCAACCGTTGTGATTAATAATGAGTTATTTTGTTCTTCAGTAAATGTTTCATTATTTAACGAATTTGCTGCAACAGCAACTCGAGAATGTAAATGTACATAACCATTTTGGTATGCGATTAACGCTTCATTAATATCTTTAAATACCATACCTTCACCGACTGCGCCTGCACGCTCAAGAGTTAGGTAATAGTTACCTAATACCATATCTTGAGATGGTGTAACTACTGGTTTACCATCTTTCGGGTTCAGGATGTTTTGTGCTGCAAGCATTAAAATACGAGCTTCTGCTTGAGCTTCACTTGATAACGGTACGTGAACAGCCATTTGGTCACCATCAAAATCGGCGTTGTATGCAGTACATACAAGCGGATGTAGACGGATTGCGCGGCCTTCTACTAATGTAGGTTCGAACGCTTGGATACCAAGTCTGTGTAGAGTTGGGGCACGGTTTAGTAACACTGGATGCTCACGAATAACTGATTCTAACACATCCCAAATTTCTGGGTGTAAACGCTCAATTTTACGTTTCGCTGACTTAATGTTATGTGCTAATCCACGCTCTACTAATTCTTTCATCACGAATGGCTTGAATAATTCAATTGCCATTTCTTTTGGTAATCCACATTGGTACATCTGTAAGTTTGGTCCTACAACGATAACCGAACGACCAGAGTAGTCAACACGTTTACCAAGTAAGTTTTGACGGAAACGTCCTTGCTTACCTTTAAGCATGTGAGAAAGAGATTTTAATGGACGGTTACCTGGTCCAGTAACTGGACGGCCACGACGACCATTGTCAATTAACGCATCAACAGCTTCTTGAAGCATACGTTTTTCGTTTTGTACGATGATGCTAGGTGCACCAAGGTCTAATAAACGTTTTAAACGATTGTTGCGGTTAATTACTCGACGATATAAATCGTTTAGATCTGATGTTGCAAAACGCCCACCATCTAATTGAACCATTGGTCGTAATTCAGGTGGAATTACTGGTAGCACATCTAAGATCATCCAAGATGGCTCATTACCAGAGTTACGGAAAGCTTCTAACACTTCTAAACGTTTAATTGCTCTTGTACGACGTTGACCTTGAGCAGTTTTTAACTCTTCTTTTAAAGAGTCAACATCTTTTTCAAGGTTAATATCGCTTAATAATTTTTTAATTGCTTCTGCACCCATAGATGCTTGGAAAGTTTGACCATAGCGCTCACGATAAGCACGGAATTCTTTTTCAGAAAGCAATTGTTTCTTTTCTAAAGGAGTATCTCCTGCTTCAGTTACTACGTAAGAAGCAAAGTAGATTACTTCTTCCAGAGCACGAGGGGACATGTCTAAAACAAGTCCCATTCGGCTTGGAATACCTTTGAAATACCAAATATGTGAAACTGGTGCAGCTAATTCAATGTGACCCATACGCTCACGACGTACTTTTGCACGAGTAACCTCAACTCCACAACGATCACAAACTACACCTTTATAACGTACACGTTTGTACTTACCGCAATGACATTCCCAGTCTTTTGTTGGACCGAAAATACGTTCACAAAAAAGTCCATCTTTTTCTGGTTTTAACGTACGGTAGTTAATTGTTTCAGGTTTTTTAATTTCCCCGTATGACCACGAGCGAATTTTGTCAGGCGATGCAAGTCCGATCTTCATATACTCGAATTTATTTACATCTATCAAGGGGCCTACCTCCCTTTCTGTCCTAAGGTTTTACCCAATATATTACTTATTCTTTTACGTATTCCATATCCATCGCTAAATGTTCTGAAGCTTGATCATCATCATCTTCAGTATCGCGCATTTCGATTTCTTGATCTGTAGCAGACATCATCTTAACATCCATACCAAGTGACTGTAATTCTTTAATTAATACTTTGAATGATTCAGGTACACCAGGTTCTGGTACGTTTTCACCCTTAACGATTGCTTCGTATGTTTTAACACGTCCAACAACGTCATCGGATTTAACTGTTAAGATTTCTTGTAATGTGTATGCAGCACCGTATGCTTCAAGTGCCCAAACCTCCATCTCACCAAAACGTTGTCCACCAAATTGTGCTTTACCACCAAGTGGTTGTTGCGTTACTAATGAGTAAGGTCCTGTTGAACGAGCATGTAACTTATCGTCAACCATGTGCGCAAGTTTGATCATATACATGACACCTACAGAAACACGGTTATCGAAAGGCTCACCACTACGTCCATCATATAGTACAGTTTTTGCATCACGTGCCATACCAGCTTCTTCAATTGTTCCCCAAACATCTTCCTCACGCGCTCCGTCAAATACTGGAGAAGCAACATGAACGCCAAGATATCTTGCAGCCATACCTAAGTGTAGCTCTAATACTTGACCGATGTTCATACGAGAAGGTACCCCTAATGGGTTTAACATGATATCAACTGGCGTTCCATCAGGTAAGAATGGCATATCTTCTTCTGGTAAGATACGAGAGATAACCCCTTTATTACCATGTCGTCCAGCCATTTTATCCCCTTCAGAGATTTTACGTTTCTGAACGATATATACACGAACAAGTTGGTTTACTCCTGGTGGTAATTCATCACCGTTTTCACGAGTGAATACTTTCACATCAAGAATAATTCCGCCTCCACCGTGTGGAACACGTAAAGATGTATCACGAACTTCACGAGCTTTTTCACCAAAGATTGCGTGTAGAAGACGTTCTTCAGCAGTTAACTCAGTAACCCCTTTAGGTGTTACTTTACCAACTAATAAGTCACCATCTTTTACTTCTGCACCAATTCGGATGATTCCACGCTCATCAAGATTTTTAAGTGCATCTTCACCAACGTTTGGAATATCACGAGTGATTTCTTCAGGTCCTAATTTTGTATCACGAGCTTCTGATTCATATTCTTCAATATGAACTGAAGTGTAAACATCTTCTTTTACTAGACGGCGACTCATAATGATCGCATCCTCGTAGTTGTAACCGTCCCATGTCATGAATGCTACTAATACGTTACGTCCTAGTGCTAATTCACCTTTTTCCATTGAAGGTCCATCTGCAAGAATTTCGCCTCTTACTACTTCATCACCAACACTTACGATTGGGCGTTGGTTATAACAAGTACCTTGGTTAGAACGTACGAATTTTAACATACGGTATTTATCAAGGTCACCTTTAACTTTTTGTCCATCTACTTCTGAGTAGCGACGTACCCAAACTTCTTTCGCTTCAACACGTTCAACAATACCAGGATGTTTACAGATTACTGCAGCACCAGAGTCTTTTGCTGATACGTATTCCATACCTGTACCTACGATTGGAGATTCAGGGTTTAACAATGGAACTGCTTGACGTTGCATGTTCGCTCCCATTAGGGCACGGTTAGAGTCATCGTTCTCTAAGAAAGGAATACATGCTGTCGCAGCTGATACTACTTGTTTTGGAGATACATCCATGTAGTCGATACGTTCACGTTTAACAACTGTGTTATCTCCACGGAAACGAGCTACTACATCTTCATCTAAGAAGCTTCCGTCATCACCTAAACGAGCATTCGCTTGGGCTACAACGTATAGATCCTCTTCATCAGCAGTTAAGTAATCAATTTTATCAGTTAGACGACCTGTTTCAGGGTCTACACGACGATATGGAGTTTCAATAAATCCAAATTGATTTACCTTTGCATAAGAAGAAAGCGAGTTAATTAACCCGATATTCGGTCCCTCAGGCGTTTCAATCGGACACATACGACCATAGTGAGAGTAATGGACGTCACGCACTTCAAAGCCTGCACGCTCACGCGTTAAACCACCTGGTCCTAAAGCTGATAGTCTTCGTTTATGAGTTAATTCTGCAAGAGGGTTTGTTTGGTCCATGAATTGTGATAACTGTGAGCTACCAAAGAATTCTTTTATTGAAGCAATTACAGGGCGAATGTTAATTAACGCCTGTGGAGTAACTGCATTTGTATCTTGAATTGACATACGTTCACGAACTACACGCTCCATACGAGATAAACCGATACGGAATTGGTTTTGAAGTAATTCTCCAACTGAACGTAAACGACGATTTCCTAAATGGTCAATATCGTCAGTGTCACCTACGTTATGTAGCAGGTTAAAGAAGTAAGAAATAGAAGCGATAATGTCGGCAGGTGAAATATTTTTCACACTTTTACTTACATTAGCATTTCCGATTACTTGAATAACTTGTTCGCCATCACCTTCAACTGGAGCGTAAATTTTAATAGATTGTAGAGTAATCTCTTCATCTAATACGCCAGCAGCAGGGTGAGCAATTTTTTCACCGATATTCTTCTCTAAGAACGGAATAATGC
This sequence comes from Bacillus sp. AFS002410, assembly GCF_002556365.1. Lineage (NCBI taxonomy): Bacteria > Bacillati > Bacillota > Bacilli > Caryophanales > Bacillaceae > Bacillus > Bacillus sp. AFS002410. The sequence continues at coordinate 21,863 of NZ_NUEU01000108.1, read as the reverse complement.
GGTCTAAAGTACGACGATCAAGAGTTGTCCCTTTTTCCACAATAATTTCACCAGTTTCTGGATCCACTAATGTTTCTGCAATACGTTGGTTAAACAGTCTATTTTTAATGTGTAATTTTTTATTTATTTTGTAGCGTCCAACGCTAGCTAAATCATAACGCTTCGGATCAAAGAAGCGAGTAATTAATAAGTTTTTAGCATTTTCTACTGTAGGTGGTTCACCTGGACGTAATCTTTCATAGATTTCAAGAAGCGCCTTTTCAGTGCTATCTGTGTTATCTTTTTCAAGCGTATTACGTAGGTATTCATTCTCGCCTAGTAAGTCTAGAATCTCTTGGTCTGTACCAAACCCAAGCGAACGTAGTAGTACCGTTACAGGTAATTTTCTCGTACGGTCAATACGTACATAAACTACATCCTTCGCGTCCGTTTCGTACTCTAACCAAGCACCACGGTTAGGAATAACTGTAGCAGTAAAACCTTTTTTACCATTTTTGTCGATCTTCCCACTATAGTACACACTTGGTGAACGTACTAATTGTGAAACGATTACACGTTCAGCACCATTAATAATGAATGTACCTGTGTCTGTCATCAATGGGAAATCACCCATGAAAACGTCTTGCTCCTTAACTTCGCCAGTTTCCTTATTTAATAGGCGAACTTTCACTCGAAGTGGAGCAGCGTAGTTTACGTCACGCTCTTTTGATTCTTCTACAACATACTTCGGCTCACCTAAACTGTAATCAATGAATTCTAATGATAGATTACCTGTGAAATCCTCAATCGGTGAAATGTCTTGGAACATTTCTCTCAAACCTTCATCTAAAAACCATTGGTAAGATGCTGTTTGAATTTCAATTAAGTTAGGTAACTCTAAAACTTCACTGATACGAGCATAGCTTCTGCGTTGGCGGTGTCGTCCATATTGAACTAGTTGACCTGTCAACATATTCACCCCTTAAATCAAGAGTATTTAATACAAAAAAATAGTAACAAATAAGCAAAAAAACTCCCTTACTTGTTAAACAAAAAATAAAATGGTTTCAAAATGAAAACCATTTATTAAACTTAACGACAGTCATTTTACTATCATTTCCAAAGAATATAGAAATATACATATTTCCAAAAAAATCATTTTTGAAAATAAATATATATTGGCATTTAATAATACTATCACAAGCAAAATTTAGAGTCAATCTTTTTTACTTTTTATGATATAATATCCTTTATCTTTTTTTACAACCTCTACTTCATCAAAGATCCCCTTTAACAATTCAAGTGCTGAAGGTGCTCCTTGTTTCTTTTGAATCACTACCCATAACTCTCCACCAGGAAGTATTTTTTCATGAGCACCGGCCAAAATCTCATGAACCACAGCTTTACCAGCTCGAATTGGAGGATTTGTTAAAATAGCTGCATATTCACCCGTAACATTTTCATAGATACTACTTTCATAGATTTTTACATTTTCTATTTTATTTACATTCGCGTTGTCTTTTGCAAGCTCAATCGCTCGTAAATTCACATCGATCATTTCTACCATACGACCAGCATCATCTTTCGCAATCGATAACCCGATCGGACCATAACCACAACCAACATCTAAAATATTCCCTTCAATTTCGGGGAATTCGAAAGAGTCTATTAAAACTCGCGACCCAAAATCTACTTCATTCCTAGAAAAGACGCCTGAATCAGATTGAAACCTCAAATCATTACCTCTTAAAGTAAATGAAAATACCTTTTTATCAGTTTTACTATTCGGTTGATTTGTAAAATAATGATCTGCCATAATAAATCCTTCTTCCATATAAACTTAACAATAGTCTTCCCAAAAGTAATTCCATATGTACAAAAAAAGCTCGCATAAATGCGAGCTTTTCTAAAAAGTTTTTAGAAATTACTTAACTTCTACGTTAGCGCCAACTTCTTCAAGTTTAGCTTTCATTTCTTCAGCTTCTTCTTTGCTGATTCCTTCTTTAATTGCTTTAGGAGTGTTGTCAACTAATTCTTTAGCTTCTTTTAATCCTAAACCAGTAATTTCACGAACTACTTTGATTACTTTAATTTTTTGGTCGCCAGGGCTAGCTAATACTAAATCAAATTCAGTTTGCTCAGCAGCAGCTTCAACAGCTCCACCAGCCATAACCATAGGAGCAGCAGCAGTTACGCCGAACTCTTCTTCGATTGCTTTTACTAAGTCATTTAATTCTAATACAGTCATGTTTTTAACTGCTTCAATGATTTGTTCTTTAGTCATTGTTAATTTCCTCCTTGTTTATACCTATAAATTATATATTTTAAGCGATCTTGGCATTAAGCGCCTTGTTCTTCTTTTTGTTCTGCAACTGCTTTAGTTGCAAGAGCGAAGTTGCGGATTGGTGCTTGTAGCACGCTAAGCAACATAGAAAGTAAACCTTCGCGAGATGGAAGTTCAGCAAGAGCTTTAACTTCTTCAACAGTAGCAACATTTCCTTCGATTACACCAGCTTTAATTTCTAAAGCCTCATGTTTCTTAGCGAAATCGTTGATTACTTTAGCAGGAGCGATTACATCCTCCATACTAAACGCGATTGCGTTTGGACCAGTTAACGATTCGTTTAAATCAGCTAAACCAGCTTCTTCAGCAGCACGACGAGTTAAAGTGTTTTTGTAAACTTTGAACTCAACGCCAGCTTCACGTAATTGCTTACGTAATTCAGTTACTTCAGCAACATTTAAACCACGGTAGTCAACAACAACTGTTGATTTACTATCACGTAATTTTGCAGCCACTTCAGATACAACTTGTTTTTTAGCTTCTAATACTGCGCTCATTTATTACACCTCCTGTGGATTTTAGTGTGTATACCGCAAAAGTGTAACCATAGCAAAACCTCCACGAATTTTTCAAAAAAAGACATGGAGGTTGTATATGCACGAATTTATCAGTTATACACCTCGGTAGGATATTAAGCGTAAGCACCTACTGTCTACGGTAGTCTATTTAATTAGCAAGACAATCTCCATTATAGAGAGTTCTTGTCGAATTGTCAACTTTGTTTTTATATCTTAGAAACTAGATGGATCTACTTTGATACCAGGGCCCATAGTTGAAGTGATTGCTACGTTCTTCATGTATGTTCCTTTAGCAGCAGCAGGTTTAACTTTTAACATAGTTTCAAAGATTGTTGTAAAGTTTTCTACTAACTTTTCGTTTTCGAAAGATACTTTACCGATTGGTACGTGAATGTTACCAGCTTTATCAACACGGTATTCAACTTTACCAGCTTTGATTTCGTTAACAGCTTTTGTTACGTCAAATGTAACTGTACCTGTTTTAGGGTTTGGCATTAAACCTTTAGGTCCTAATACACGTCCTAATTTACCAACTTCAGCCATCATGTCTGGAGTTGCTACTACTACATCAAAATCGAACCAACCTTGTTGGATTTTGTTAATCATGTCAGCATCGCCTACGAAATCAGCACCAGCAGCTTCAGCTTCTTTAGCTTTTTCACCTTTAGCGAATACTAATACACGTTGTACTTTACCAGTACCGTGTGGAAGAACTACTGCACCACGAATTTGTTGGTCAGCTTTCTTTGGATCTACTCCTAAACGGAATGCTACTTCAACTGTTGCATCAAAGTTAACAGTTGTAGTCTTTTTAACAAGTTCTACAGCTTCGTTTACTGCGTAAACAGCTGTACGATCTACTAATTTAATAGCTTCTTGGTATTTTTTACCTTTGTTAGCCATGTTCTATTCCTCCTAATGTGGTTTTAACGGATTTTCCTCCCACGAATAAAGGTTGCGATAAAACACATCATACGATGTTCGCAACCTCCTCAATCACACCTTACTGAAGATGGGATTAGTCTTCAATAACGATACCCATACTACGTGCAGTACCTTCTACCATACGCATAGCAGCTTCAACAGAAGCAGCATTTAAGTCAGGCATTTTTTGTTCAGCAATCTCACGTACTTTGTCGCGTTTTACTGTTGCTACTTTTTTACGATTTGGTTCACCAGAACCAGACTCAATACCAGCCGCTACTTTAAGAAGTACAGCAGCAGGAGGAGTTTTCGTAATAAATGTAAACGAACGATCTTCGAATACAGTGATTTCAACAGGAATAATTAGACCAGCTTGGTCAGCTGTACGAGCGTTGAACTCTTTACAGAATCCCATGATGTTAACACCTGCTTGTCCTAATGCAGGACCAACTGGTGGTGCTGGGTTTGCTTTTCCTGCAGGAATTTGCAATTTTACCATTTTAATTACTTTTTTAGCCACGAGACACACCTCCTTAAGTCCGTGATGTGGTAACGGGTTATTAAACCCTCCCACTCATATCGTTTTGCACTTGCATGCATATTCTTATTCAGAAGTTAATACCATCTTTTCGATGCATATTGACCTTTAAAAGTCTAACACTTTCAAAATAAAATTGCAAGGTCTTGTATTATAATTTTTCTACAAGATGTAAATCCAGTTCAACTGGCGTTTCTTTATTAAAGAATTCTACTAATACAGTTACTTTTTTCTTTTCAAAATCGATTTCTTTAATTGAACCAGTATAGTTTGCAAATGGACCTTCTTTTAAGCGAACGACTTCATTTATATCTAAATCAAAGTCAATAACTTGTTCATCTAGACCCATATGTTTTAGAATATGTGTAATTTCTTCTTCTAAAAGCGGTGTTGGTTTTGAACCAGACCCCGCTGAACCTACGAAACCAGTTACTCCTGGTGTATTACGAACTACATACCAAGAATCGTCAGTCATCACTAATTCAACTAACACATAACCTGGAAATACTTTGCGCTTTGTTACTTTCTCTTTACCGTTCTTCATTTCTACTTCTGATTCTTCTGGTACGATTACACGGAAAATTTTATCTTGCATTCCCATTGTTTCTACACGTTTTTCTAAATTAGCTTTTACTTTATTCTCATATCCTGAGTAAGTATGAACTACATACCATCTTTTTTCCATGTTAGAGGACTACTTGTCCTTCCCTCCCCGGTCAACTTTCTTTGCAAATTAAAAAACCCGTCACCGGGCTTTTTTTTAAAACATTATCACTCATTATAGCACAATTAGTTTTAACTTATTCAAGAATAAGTCGAATTAGTTTAGAAAGTCCAGAATCAATTACAGCAAAGAATACTACAAAAAAGAAAACTGTAGCTAATACTGTAACCGTAGAATTAACTAATTCCTTACGCTTAGGCCATGAAACTTTTTTCATTTCACTTTTTACTTCGCGAAAAAACTTACCGATACGACCCACTGATGCAACCCCCATATACTAGTTTAGAGATTTACGAACCGTCCAACTTGCCCCTAAAAACGAAGCATGCTCATTAGTTTATCTACCGATTAAGGACATTCGTATTTTACATATATCTTATTTCAATTATTTCGTTTCTTTATGCGTGGTATGTTCATTGCACGTTTTACAAAACTTTTTCATCTCCAAACGTTCTATAGAAGTGGAATTCTTCATCGTGGAGTAGTTTCTATTATTGCAATTAGTGCACGACAGGACAACTTTTTTTCTCATGGATACACCAACCTAATTCCTATATAATTATCCATTTAGAATGTACCATGCGAACTATAAACTGTCAAACTGATTTCTTTCATCAAAATCACACTGACAATTCTCTTATTTCCATATACCTTTCAAGCTTTCTTTTCACGCGTTGTAAAGCATTATCAATTGATTTTACATGTCTATTTAACTCTTCTGATATCTCTTGGTAAGATCGACCATCTAAATAGAGTGATAATACTTTCCTTTCTAAATCGCTCAATAATTCAGACATTTTAAGCTCTATGTCCACATTTTCTTCTTGATTTATAACAAGTTCTTCTGGATCCATGTTTTTTGTCTCAGTTAACACATCAAGTAATGTGCGGTCAGATTCCTCATCATAAATAGGCTTGTCCAATGATACATAAGAATTTAATGGAATATGCTTTTGTCTTGTTGCTGTTTTAATTGCTGTAATAATTTGTCTTGTAATGCATAATTCTGCAAACGCCTTAAATGAAGAAAGTTTATCTTCTTTGTAGTCACGAATTGCTTTGTATAATCCAATCATACCTTCTTGAATAATGTCTTCGCGGTCAGCACCTATTAGGAAATAAGACCTAGATTTTGCTTTTACGAAGTTTCGGTACTTTTGAATTAAAAATGTTAGTGCTTCTTGATCACCCTCTCGAACATATTCGAGAATTACCTCATCTTCTAAGGGTCCATACTCAATCATTAGCTTCAATTCCTGTTCAACGTTCAAAATTAGCACCTCCGACCTAACAATTTAATTAAATTATACAGCACAAAGAAGAAGGAAACAATAAGTCATCGTTCCCCTCTTCGCCATTTTTCTAAAATTTCTGTTTGTTTCGAATTTAATGTTTTACTAATTGTCAGTCTTTGATCAGGTATTTCACTAATCTGAGTACTTATCATCTTTTTATTTTGAGTAACTGATCTATATAATTCCATTGCAGGTATACGAAGTGCACCTTGTCCAAATATTTGCCATTGCTCTGTAAAGTCCGAAGTCGCGACATAAATTTGATGGTTAACATGACGGAGCTCTATTGCAAGTTTTTCAATTTTTTCATCAGCCGTTTGGCTTTTCCGAGTAAAAATCACTTCAACTTTTGAATGCTTGTCGTTTTTTTCAATCCCATTTACAAAATGAGCATCAAATACAACAATTATATACATACCTGTGTATGCCTTATATTCAGCAAGTTGCGTAATTAGAAAATCACGTGATTTATCAAAATCAATTTCGCGAAGTTTTCTAAGATTCGGCCAAGCTCCTATCATGTTATATCCATCTACAATCAGAATTTCTTTCTTTTTATGATCCAAGCGGGTGTCTCTTACGATGTATTTCGTACATTAATAGACTTGCCGCAACAGACGCATTTAATGATGTAACTTTACCAACCATAGGTAGCTTAATTAAGAAATCACATTTTTCCTTTAATATTCTGCTCATACCTTTACCTTCACTACCAATAATTAAACCAAGAGAGATTTGGCCATCCATGTTTCGATAGTCATCTGCACCTTTTGCATCTGTACCAAATATCCAAACTCCTCTTTCTTTTAATTCATCTATTGTTCTTGCTAAATTTGTTACTCGAGCAACCGGAATGTATTCAATTGCGCCTGTTGAAGATTTTGCAACCGCTGAAGTTAAACCTACCGCTCTTCTTTTAGGAATGATAATACCATGTGCGCCAACTGCATCGGCTGTTCTCATAATTGAACCTAAATTATGTGGATCTTCAATTTCGTCTAAGATTAAAAAGAATGGTTGCTCATTACGACTATTCGCTACATCGAATAAATCATCAATTTCCACATACTCATATGCAGCTACTTGCGCTACTACACCTTGGTGGTTTCCTTTAACCATTCCATCCAATTTTTTATTCGGTGCAGTTTGTACGATTACTTTGTTTTGATTGGCTAATTCTAAGAGCTTATGGATTTGACCTTTATTTGCTCCTTCACTAACCCATATTTTATTTATATCACGACCTGAACGTATTGCTTCCATAACTGGATTACGCCCTATAATAAATTCCTCAGACATGTTATACTCCTTTATCATTCTCAATAAACTGAATTGCAACTTGTACAATTGTATTGAGTCTATCTTCATTTTTTAATAAATAATGGTACCCAATTAATGCCTCCATCGCTGTTGCGTATCGATACGTTTGCACATCAGTATTTTTTGGTACGGTACCTGATTTTGCATTACGCCCTCTTTTAACAACTGCAATTTCCTCTTCGGACAAGAAATCAGTTGAAAGTATTTCTCTTATCACTTTAGCTTGTCCTTTTGCTGAAACGAATTTTGTTGCTGCTCGATGAAGTTGATTAGGTCTAACAGTTCCTTTTTCAAGGAGGTGATGACGTACATAAATTTCATATACAGCATCACCAATATATGCTAGTGCTAAACTGTTTAGTTGTTTAACATCTATATTTTGACTACTTTCAATCATGAAGTCATCCTCTTTTCCAGCGAATGCCTTGTGGAGTATCTTCAATGATAATATTCATTTCTTTTAATTGATCACGAATTTGATCCGCTAAAGCAAAGTCACGATTTTTTCGTGCATCTGTACGTTTTTGAATCAACGCTTCGATTTCATCATCTAACATCGCTTCTTCTTTAACTAATGTAATACCAAGAACACTTGATAATTCATCAAAAGTTGCTACTAACTGATTTAATACATTCGTAGAAGTATGAGTTTCTAATAAATATTGATTAGTTATTTTTACTAATTGATATAAAACTGAAATCGCATTAGCCGTATTAAAGTCATCATCCATTACTTTTACAAATACTGCTTTTTCGTCTTCAATTTCTTTTAACCACTTAGCGTCATCTTCTGTTAAATTAGTACTACTTTCTAGACGGTGTTTACTATTTTGGTATGCAGTTTTAATACGTTCAAAACCATTTTTTGCTTCTTGTAAAATTTCTTCACTATAGTTAATCGGGTGACGATAATGAACTGATAACATGAAGAAACGTAATAACATTGGATCAATGATCTTAATGATATCATGTACTAGTACAAAGTTACCTAAAGACTTAGACATTTTTTCATTATCAATATTGATATAACCATTATGCATCCAATAGTTTGAAAAAGTTTTCCCACTTAATGCTTCAGACTGAGCAATCTCATTCTCATGATGTGGAAATGATAAGTCTTGGCCCCCTGCATGGATATCGATTGTTTCGCCAAGATATTTTTTAGCCATTGCTGAGCACTCAATATGCCAGCCCGGTCTTCCTTTCCCCCATGGACTTTCCCAAGATATTTCACCTGGTTTAGCTGCTTTCCATAGAGCGAAATCTAATGGATCTTCTTTCTTTTCACCTATTTCAATTCTTTCACCAATACGAAGGTCCTCAATTGATTGGTGTGAAAGTTTACCGTATCCATTAAATTCCTTTGTTTTGAAATAGACATCACCTTCAGATTCATACGCATAACCTTTTTTTACAAGTTCATCAATAAACTCAATAATAATATCCATATTATCCATTACACGAGGATGATTCGTTGCTGTTTTGCATCCTAACTCTTGCACGTCTTCAAAATAAGCATTAATAAAACGATCTGCAATTGTTGGAACATCTGAGCCTAATTCATTTGCTGCTTTAATTAGCTTATCATCAACATCAGTGAAGTTTGAAACGTAGTTCACTTCATATCCACGGTATTCGAAATAACGTCTCACTGTATCAAATACGATAGCAGGTCTTGCGTTACCAATGTGTATATAGTTATAAACAGTTGGTCCACATACATACATTTTGACCTTACCTTCTTCTAAAGGTTTAAAGTCTTCCTTGTTCCTAGTTAATGTATTATAAATTTGAATTGCCATAGTTTTACTTCCTTTCAGATATTCTCATTAAACTTCTTAACTCTTCTAGTTCCGCTTCTAATTGAAGTAGTCGATCTGCTACTGGGTCAGGTAAATCACAATGATCAAATTGATTATTAACTCTAATTCCATCTTGAACAACTATCTTACCAGGTATACCAACAACCGTAGTATTATTTGGAACATCCTTTAATACAACTGAGTTTGCACCGATCTTTGCATTTTCTCCGATTGTTATTGAGCCTAGTACTTTTGCACCGGTTGCTACTAGTACTCCACTTAATAAGGTTGGATGCCTTTTGCCTTTTTCCTTACCAGTTCCTCCTAATGTTACTCCCTGATAAATTGTAACATCATCACCTATTTCACATGTTTCTCCAATTACTACTCCTGCTCCGTGATCGATAAAAAATCGTCTACCAATTTTAGCCCCTGGGTGAATCTCAATTCCTGTTAAGAATCGAGCAAACTGTGAAATACTTCTTGCAATAAAGTGCCATTTTTTCCGATAGAAATAATGCGCAAACCGATAAAGCCATAATGCATGTAAACCAGCATAAGTAAGAATTACTTCTAAATAGCTAGTAGCGGCTGGATCGCGTTCAAATATCGTCGCTACATCTTCCTTCATGTACTTTAGCATCTTCATTTCCCCTTAAAGAATTTATTAAAAACTTGATCTTTTGTCTCTAAATAACAAAAAGCGTCCCTGTGTAATTAAATACACAGAGACGCTTTAATAGCGCGGTTCCACTCTGTTTAGATAAAATAATTTATCTCAACTCATGTAATGTAACGGTTTCCACCGCCTAAGCCTACTAAATAATTTTTTCGGCTAAGGACTCAAGGGGGCACTTCCATGAATATCGTTAAAATCACTTTCACCATTGTGATTCTCTCTGGGTAACGAGTAAACATGTACTTTTCCCTATCAACATTTTACTTATATGAATATTACTTATATATATTACAAATTTAACAAAATGTTAACCAATAATTTTTTGTAAACGAGCAATTACTTTTTCTTTTCCTAATAAAGTCATCGCAGCTGGTAATTCCGGACCATGACATTGACCAGTTGTCGCAACACGAATTGGCATAAATAATTTTTTACCTTTATGACCAGTTGACTTTTGAACTGATTTCATTGCTGCTTTGATTGAATCAACTGTAAACTCTTCAGATGCGTTAAGCTCTTCAACTAATGCTGAAAGTACATCCTTCACTTGCTCTTCTGAAATAACAGTTTGTTCTTCTTCACCAAAAGTTAATTCTTCTTTAAAGAATAAACTTGATAATTCAACGATTTCAGCACCAAAGCTCATTTGATCTTGATATAAAGCAACTAAATTTGTTACCCATAGATTTTCATCCGCAGTGCGTTCTTCATTAACAAAACCAGCTTTAATTAGATGTGGTAATGAAATTTCTACTACTTTTTCTAACGGCTGCTCTTTAATATATCGATTGTTAATCCATGTTAGTTTTTGCTTATCAAACATAGCTGGAGCAGAACTTAAACGGCTAGGATCGAAAATTTTAATAAATTCTTCTTCGCTGAAAATTTCTTCCTCACCAACTGGTGACCAGCCAAGAAGAGCAATAAAGTTAAATAACGCTTCTGGTAAGTAACCAAGGTTTTGATATTGTTCAATAAATTGTAAGACAGATTCATCACGTTTTGAAAGCTTTTTACGATTTTCGTTTACGATAACCGCCATGTGACCGAAACCTGGAGCATCCCAATTTAATGCACGATAAACCATTATTTGTTTAGGCGTATTTGAAATATGCTCTTCTCCACGAAGTACGTGACTAATTTTCATTAATGCATCATCAACTACTACCGCGTAGTTGTAAGTAGCAATTCCGTTCTTTTTAACAAGAACCCAGTCACCAATATCTTTCGATTCGAACTTAATATTTCCACGAACGATATCTTCCCACTCATAAGTATCATTAGCAGGAACTGCAAAACGAATCGTATATTCTGCACCCGCTGATTCTTTAGCAGCTCGATCTTCGTCTGTTAAATGACGACATTTTCCGTTGTAACGTGTAGTTGGAAGTCCAGAAGCTATTTGTGCTTCACGTTCTGCTGTAAGTTCTTCCTCTGTACAATAGCATTTATACGCATGTCCACTTTCAATTAACTCATTAGCATATTGCTTGTATAAGTCTAATCTTTCTAACTGACGATAAGGACCGTACTCGCCACCTTTATCTGGACCTTCATTCCAATCAATACCTAACCAACGTAAATATTTCGCTTGGCTTTCTTCGCCACCTTCAACATTACGCTCAATATCAGTATCCTCTATACGTAGTACCATATCACCATTAAAATGTTTAGCAAATAAATAGACATATAACGCAGTACGTGCATTTCCAATATGTAAATGACCCGTTGGACTAGGTGCATAACGAACTCTTACTCTATTTGACATTTATAGACACTCTCCACTGAATAATTAATATACTTTATTAGTTTAAGCCTTCTTCTGTAACAATACAACTGCTTGGGAAGCAATTCCTTCTTTTCTTCCTGTAAAACCTAACTTTTCAGTTGTTGTCGCTTTTACATTAATACGATCGGCTGTCGTTTCAAGCAATTCTGCTATTCGCTCTCTCATGACTTGTATATATGGTGCCATTTTTGGTGCTTGAGCAATGATTGTGCAGTCTGCATTTACTAGCTCATAGCCTTTTTCTTTTACAATTTGAAATACATGCTGTAGTAGCTTTGCAGAGTCAGCATCCTTGAAGTCTGGATCTGTATCTGGAAAATGTTTTCCGATATCTCCTTCTCCAACAGCTCCTAATAAAGCATCCGATATAGTATGAAGGAGTACATCAGCATCAGAATGACCTAATAAACCTAATTCATACGGGATTTCTATTCCACCTATAATTAAAGGACGATTTTCCGCAAATGCATGGACATCAAATCCTTGTCCTATTCTAAACATATAAGCACCTTCTAACCTCTATATTGTTCATAGATTGTTTCGGCAAAAAACAAATCTTCTTTTGTTGTTACTTTAATATTATTATAATCTCCATTTACTACAAAAACTTTACTTCCGTTCCATTCAACTAAGCTTGCATCATCAGTTCCTAAATATCCAGCCCGGGTTGCTTTTTGATGCGCCTCAAGTAAACATTTATATGTAAATGCTTGGGGAGTCTGTACTCCCCATAATGTAGAACGATCGATTGTTTCAACTACTTCTTGATTAACAACCTTCTTTATTGTATCTTTCATCGGAACCGCACAGATAACCGCCTGATGTTCCTCCATCTTACTAAGAATCCGATTAATAACCGAGTTAGTCACAAAAGGTCTTGCTCCATCATGTACTAAAACTAAGCTCTCAGTATCTTTTATTGAATTTAAACCGTTATAGACACTTTCCTGTCTTTCTGAGCCACCCTTTACAAAGGTTATTTTTTGCTTAATAAAGTGTGGTAAATTTAACGATTCAAAGAACTGATTCTCTGATTCTTTTATTGGTAAGATAATCTCACTACAACGCTCATCTTCACCAAATACTTTTAAAGTCAATTCAATAATTGGTGAGTTCATTATTTTAATAAATAATTTATTGAAGCCTGCACCCATACGAGAGCCAGATCCCGCTGCTGGAATGATGACCTTATATTGCATTTTACGTTTACCCCTCTAACTTACTTTACTTTTGCAAATATCATACGTCCTGCAGAAGTTTGTAGTACACTCGTAACCACTGTTTCTACTCGTTTTCCAATCGATTCTTTACCGTCTTCTACAACAATCATTGTGCCATCATCTAAATAAGCCACACCTTGTAGTTTTTCTTTACCTTCTTTTACGACAAATGCCGTTAATACTTCTCCAGGTAGCACTACTGGCTTAATTGCATTCGCAAGGTCATTAATATTCCAAACTTTAATTTGTTGAAGTTCACTTACTTTATTTAAATTAAAATCATTCGTCACTAAAATACCACTTTTTAATTTTGCAAGCTTAACTAACTTTGCGTCAACTTCAGGAACATCTTCAAAATCCCCTTCGTAGACTTCTACCTTCATAGCAAGCTCTTTTTGGATTCTGTTTAGAATATCTAATCCTCTTCGTCCTCTATTTCGTTTTAATGTATCTGAAGAATCTGCTATATATTGTAGTTCTGCTAATACGAATTGTGGAATCACAATTGTTCCTTCGATGAATCCAGTCTGACATATATCAGCAATTCGACCATCGATGATTACACTTGTATCTAATATTTTTACTGGTATTTCAGCTATTTCCTGTTCTTCAGCGGCTTTTTTCTTAGCTGACCTTGAAGATAAGGTAAACAAACTTAATAATTCTTCTCTTTTTTTAATTCCAACTTGAAAGCCTAAATAGCCTAATAAAATCGTAACAACTATTTGTATAATTGATGAAACGTATTGCAATCTAATTGAGTCAATTGGCAATGAAATAAGAAATGCCAGAATAAGTCCAAAAACAAGTCCTAAACTACCAAACAAAATCATTGAAATAGGAGCTTTTAATAATTTTTCCTCAATATACTTGATAAATGTTACTGTTGGATCAACTAACCAAAGCGATAAAATAAAAAAGATCACTGCTCCACTTAAAGCTTGCACATATGAATTATGCAAAATATTAGGCATATCTGTTTTTAACAGTTTATCTAATAGTGGAAAAAGCACTAAACCTAGCGTACTTCCGACAAAGATATAAATAACTTGAACGATCCTCTTTATCACTTCGCCACCTCCTTTAAATAAATAATTATATATTATAGGTTAACTAAAAATATAATCAACTCTATCTTAGACGAAATAACTTAGTTATGTCTATTGATATACAGTTGCTCCTGAATTCGCTTTAAACCTTCTTTGATTTTCTTCGCACGAATTTCGCCAATGCCATCTACGTCATCTAACTCGGCAAGGGTAGCTTTGTAGATCCCTTTAAGATGCTTAAACCGTTGTGTTAAATTTTCAATTACTAATGGCGGTAATCTAGATATTTTCATCAACATTCGGTAACCTCTTGGTTCTACCATTTCCTCGAGATTCGTGTTATTTGGATAACCAAGCAATTTAATAATGGCATGGTCCTCTAACAATTCTTCATTGGCTAATTCTTGTAGCTTTAACAAGATTGTCTTTGGATCCTGTTCCTTATTATAATGATAATCCTTTATTAAAAGTAATGCCTCCTCCTCAAGGTCCGAAATTATCTCTATTAACTGTAGTTCGATTAACCTTCCTTCATCACCAAGCTCAATTACATAGTTATTAATTTCATTTTTTATTCGAAGTACCATTTCTACGCTATGTAAAACATTTACGACTTCAAATAAAGTAACTAATTCCTCAAACTCTAAAATGCTAAGTGAAGTAATCCCTTGATTCCATACAATCTTATATTTCTCAAGGGTTTGAATTGCCTGATTTGCTTTTGTTAAAATTACGCCAATGTCTCGCAAAGTATACCGTAAGTTCCCTTTATAGAGTGTAATAACGTTACGTCTTTGTGAAATAGCGATTACTAAGTTTCCGGTCTGCCGTGAAACACGCTCTGCAGTTCGATGGCGCATACCAGTTTCTTTTGTAAAGATCGATTGATCCGGAATTAATTGTGCATTAGCTAATAGGATTTTTGTCCCACTTTCATTTAAAATAAGTGCTCCATCCATTTTTGCTAATTCATATAAACTTGCTGGAGAGAAAGGGTCATTAATATGAAATCCTCCATCGACCATTTCCTTTGTTTCATCATTAAAGCCAAGTACAATTAATCCGCCAGTTTGTGCCCGAAGTACATTGTCTATGCCATCACGCAAAGGTGTACCCGGAGAGATCATTTGTAAAACTGGCAACATTGATTTAGCTTTTTGTTTTTGATCTTCCATTTCTACCCTCCTAACACGTATTTTAGTGCTTCATGTACTGTATTAACACCTATTATTTCCATTCCTTCAGGAAAACTCCATCCTCCAATATTTTTTGATGGAATTATTGCTCTTTTAAATCCAAGCTTTGCCGCTTCTTGTACTCTTTGCTCAATTCTAGATACTCTTCGCACTTCTCCAGTTAAACCAATCTCACCAATTACTACATCTGTAGGATTTGTGGGCTTATCTTGGAAGCTTGAAGCTATACTTACTGCGACTGCTAAATCCACGGCTGGTTCGTCTAACTTCAGACCTCCGGCAACTTTTAAATAAGCATCTTGATTTTGCAACAAAAGCCCCATTCTCTTTTCTAAAACGGCCATTATTAGAGATACTCTATTATGGTCTATACCTGTTGCCATACGTCTTGCATTCCCAAAGCTTGTAGGTGAAACTAGTGCCTGTAGCTCCACAAGTACCGGTCTAGTTCCCTCCATCGATGCTACAACTGTTGAACCAGCTACTCCAAATGGCCTTTCTTCTAGAAATATTTCAGATGGATTTAGTACCTCCACCAATCCTAGCTCTTTCATCTCAAATATACCAGTCTCATTAGTTGATCCAAAACGATTTTTAACCGCTCTTAATATGCGATATGTATGATGTCTTTCACCTTCAAAATATAACACTGCATCTACCATATGTTCCAATAATCGTGGGCCAGCAATTGCACCCTCTTTTGTCACATGACCTACAATGAAGATCGGAATACCTTTTGTCTTTGCGATTTTCATTAATTCCGACGTACATTCTCGAACTTGAGAAACGCTACCTGGAGCAGATGTTACTTCTTGTAAATAGATTGTTTGAATCGAATCGATTACTACAAAATCTGGTGCCATTTCATCCATATATCTCGCAATATAAGACAAATCGGTCTCTGATAAAACATATAAGTTTTGAGTAGCGACACCTAGACGTTCTGCTCTTAATTTAATTTGTTTCTGAGATTCTTCCCCTGAAACATATAAAACTTTATGATCCTTTTTAGCTAATTGAGATGAAACCTGTAAGAGCATCGTAGATTTACCAATCCCAGGATCACCGCCAATTAAGACCAATGAGCCTAAAACGATTCCACCACCTAATACCCGGTTAAACTCTTCGAAGGAAGTTCCAATACGAGTTTCATTACCTAATTCCACTTCCATAATCGAAATGGGTCTAGTTCCTTCTGTTGTAGCATTTGTATTAAAAGTTAATCTCCTAGAACTAGGAGGTTGTTCGATAAACTCAACCATTGTATTCCATTCGTTACATGCAGGACACTTACCGACCCACTTAACCGATTCGCACCCACATGATTGACACACGAATTTAGTTTTCTTTTTAGCCATATGTATACCTCTTTTGTTACATGATTTTCTATATTAATAGAGTATGTATTCTAAGTCTATCCTAACGCTTTTTTGATATAAGAAAAAGGGCTTCACGCCCTTTTTCACAAATTAGATAACTTTACAATCAAATGTTCAAAATTCCTTCACAAAAAGGGATGAACTTTATACATACTTATTGATTTACAGTTTCAACTGCTGGTCTAATAACATATTCGTTATCCTGTACATCAAGAACGACCTTTCGACCTTTCTCAATATTACCTTTTAATAACTCTTCAGATAAACGATCTTCTACTTGTTTTTGAATTGCTCTTCTTAATGGACGAGCTCCATATTCAGCATCGAATCCTTCATCAGAAATTTTATCGATCGCTGTATCTGACAACTCTAAATCAATTTCTTGTTCTTTTAAACGTTTCGTTAAGCTATTAACCATTAAGTGAACAATCTCTTTAATATGTTTCTTCTCTAATGAATGGAATACAATTGTTTCATCGATACGGTTTAGGAATTCTGGACGGAATGCTTTTTTCAGTTCCTCCAATACTTTCCCTTTCATATCTTTATAATCTTTTTCACCATCATTAATATTGAATCCAACATATTTATTTGTTTTTAATGCACTTGCTCCAACGTTTGATGTCATGATGACAAGTGTATTTCTAAAGTCAACTGTACGTCCTTTTGAATCAGTTAAACGACCATCCTCTAATACTTGAAGTAAGATATTAAACACATCCGGATGAGCTTTCTCAATTTCATCTAGTAGAATTACTGAGTAAGGTTTACGTCTAACCTTCTCAGTTAATTGACCGCCTTCATCATATCCTACATATCCAGGAGGTGCCCCTACTAAACGAGAAGTTGCGTGTTTTTCCATGTACTCTGACATATCAATTCGAATCATAGCATCTTCATCACCGAAAATTGTTTCAGCTAATGCACGCGCTAGTTCTGTTTTACCTACCCCTGTAGGCCCTAGGAAAATAAATGAACCTATCGGACGCTTTGGATCCTTTAATCCCGCTCTAGCACGTCGTACAGCTTTAGAAACTGCAACAACAGCCTCTTCTTGACCAATTACTCGCTTATGAAGAACACTTTCCATATTTAACAGTTTATCTGCCTCTGTTTGTGCTAATTTTGTAACTGGGATATTCGTCCATGATGACACAACATTTGCGATATCTTCTACTGTTACTTCAGAATTTTCTTTGCCTTGTTTTTCTTTCCACTGACGTTTCGTATCTTCTAATTGCTCACGTAGTCTTTGTTCAGAATCTCTTAATGATGCTGCTTTTTCAAACTCTTGACTTTGAACAGCTGCATCTTTTTCTTTACGAACTTCCTCTAGCTTTAATTCTAACTCTTTTAAATTTGGCGGTGTTGTAAAGCTACGTAGGCGTACTTTAGATCCTGCCTCATCAATTACGTCAATCGCTTTATCCGGTAAGAAACGGTCTGTAATATATCGGTCTGATAGTTTTACAGCTTCAATAATTGATTGATCAGAAATTGATACTCTATGATGCGCCTCATATCGGTCACGTAAACCTTGAAGAATTTGAATTGACTCTTCTACGCTTGGTTGGTCGACTTGAATTGGTTGGAAGCGACGCTCTAATGCAGCATCCTTTTCAATATATTTTCGGTATTCATCAATTGTTGTAGCGCCGATACATTGTAGCTCACCACGTGCTAATGATGGCTTTAAGATATTAGAAGCATCAATTGCACCTTCAGCTCCACCTGCACCAATTAATGTATGAAGTTCATCAATGAAAAGAATAATATTACCAGCTTGGCGAATTTCATCCATTACTTTTTTCAAACGATCTTCAAATTCACCACGGTACTTAGTTCCGGCTACTACAGTACCCATATCAAGAGTCATTACTCGTTTATCTCTTAAAATTTCTGGCACTTCATTATTAACAATTTGCTGAGCCAATCCTTCCGCAATTGCAGTTTTACCTACACCTGGCTCACCAATTAATACTGGATTATTTTTTGTACGGCGACTTAATACTTCAATAACTCGTTGAATTTCTTTACTACGTCCAATTACTGGATCTAAGCGGCCTTCTCTAGCCGATACTGTTAAATCACGAGCTAAGCTGTCTAATGTAGGAGTATTTGCTTGGTTTGCAGAACCATTTTGATGATTAGACGAACTTTCATTACTACCTAACAATTGAAGGACTTGTTGACGAGCTTTATTTAAGCTAACACCAAGATTATTTAATACTCTTGCTGCTACGCCTTCTCCTTCTCTAATTAGACCTAATAGAATATGTTCTGTTCCTACATAAGAATGGCCTAATTTACGAGCCTCATCCATTGATAATTCAATTACTTTTTTAGCTCTCGGTGTGTAATGAACTGTTTGAGCTACTCCTTGGCCGCGTCCGATTAATGTTTCTACTTCTTGTTGTACTTTTTCTGGACTTAATCCAAGAGCAAGTAATGCCTTTGCTGCAATACCTTCTCCTTCACGAACAAGTCCTAGTAAAATATGTTCTGTACCTATATTTGAGTGTCCAATTCGGATTGCCTCTTCTTGAGAAAGAGCTAATACTTTTTGAGCACGTTCTGTAAATCGACCAAACATCATAATTGGTTCCTCCCATATAATTAATTATTTTTATCAGATAGTCTTTCGCGTATTAGTGATGCCCTCTTAATATCCCTTTCCTCAGGAGTAAGTTGATCACCTACGTATTGTTGTAAAATACCTGGTTGAGTTAATATCATTAATTCATGTAAAAAGTTTTTAGACAAACCTTGAATTAATCCTAAATCAATCCCTAATTGTACGTCTGATAAACATTTAGCACTTTCCTTTGTCTCTATTATTCTTCCGTACTTCAAAGTACCGAGAGAACGAAAAACTCGATCCTCTAAGCGAATTAAGGAGGTTCTAGCAAGTGCGTCTCTTGCTGATTTTTCATGTTTTATCAGTTGTTGTACAATTGTCGTTAAATCTTCTATTATCTCTTCTTCCGATTTCCCCAAAGTAATTTGATTTGAAATCTGAAAGATATTACCTAAAGCTTCGCTACCTTCACCGTAAATTCCTCTTACAACTAATCCAAGTTGGTTAATTGTAGGAATTAATCGGTTAAATTGTTTTGTTATGACTAGCGCCGGAAGATGCATCATCACTGAAGCTCTTAATCCGGTACCAACATTTGTAGGGCAGCTCGTTAAGTAGCCTATTGTTTCATCAAAAGCATATTCAAGCTGACTTTCTATATAATTATCAATATGATTTGCTTGAGTAAGTGCCTCTCTAAGTTGTAACCCAGGAAATAAAGCCTGAATACGTAAATGATCTTCTTCATTTATCATTATGCTAATTTGTTCATCTTGGGATAGTATACATGCGCCGTGTACGGACTCTTGAACTAGATTAGGACTTATTAAATGCTTCTCAATTAGTACCCTTTTCTCTACTGGTTCTAACTTATTAATTTCAATATATTCAAAAGGTCCGTTTGGTAAAGCTGTACTTCCTTCAAAATAATGTTTAACTAAATGACAAATTTCTTTAGCCTTATCTTGGCTAAGTAGCGATGGGTACAAATACGCATTAAAGTTTCTAGCTAACCTAATACGGCTGCTTAAGACTATATCGTCATCAGGACCTTCTTGTTTCATCCATGGACTTATTGCCTCATTAATAATACGGTCAATAGACATAATTTACTCCACCTCCTTTTGAAGGGCTTGTAAATCTTTCTCAAGATCACGGATTTCATCCCGGACCTTAATTGCCTGCTCAAAATTCTCACTATCAATAAAATTTTTCATTTGAGACTTCAAATCTTGTAGCTTTCTCTTTAAAGAGATAGCACCATTTATCTTTTGAGGTAACTTACCTGTGTGCGTTACGTTACCGCTATGAATTCTTTTAACAATTGGTTTCATCTGATCCATAAATGTTTCATAACAAGTTGAACAACCTAAACGTCCAATCTTAGTAAACTTTTGAAAAGTCATCTTACATCTGGGACATTCAATATGTGAATCTTGATGAAATTTATTTTTCTTCATTTCATAAATACCAGTATTTCCTTTAAACAATCCAGCCAACAGATCATTTACAGAATAACCACCTATTTCAGAAAAAATATATTTATTGTTTGATTCAGTTGCGCATTTCTCACATAGGTGTATATCTGTTTTTTCACCATTAATAATTTTAGAATAGTGTAATGTTGCCGGACGTTCTTGACATTCTTGACAAATCATTTTGGGCAACCTCCATATTCTATTTAAACTTTAAGCTTCTTAGCATTGCTTTGAACATTCTTGCTCTTAACTCATCTCGATAAGGTAAATTTACCATTATTACTGAACGGTCTAATACACTTAGCATCATCTTGGCTTCACGTTGGGTAATTACACTATTCTCAAGCAGTAAGCGAATATAGTCTTCAGAGCTAGACTGTGCAATATTATTACTAAAGCTGTCTAATATTTGATCAATTACACTCGCTTTATCATGAAATTGCACTTTAATAATTCGAATATACCCTCCTCCACCACGTTTACTTTCAACTACGTATCCTCTTTCTAAAGTGAATCTTGTATTTATTACATAATTTATTTGAGAAGGAACACAGTCAAATTTATTTGCTATTTCACTTCTTTTTATTTCGACATATTCTTTATCTGATATGTCAAAGTAGTGCATTAGATATTGTTCAATGATATCTGATATGTTTTTCACCTATTTACCACCTTTACTGACTTTGACTATCTTTGACTATTATTATATTCCTTTCATAAAAAATTTCAACTATTATCTCTTTATCATTTTTTCCAAACTACTTTGCTCTTAATCTTTTTTTGTACGATTAAGAAAGGATAAGTTGGTAGCGATCAAGAAAGATCAATATAGTTTCCGATTTTATGCATTAAGTATAAGTGCTATTACTCTTCTATTTTCACCTACAGGTTGACTAATTGGTGAGTATTATTTATCAGTATAAATATATATATGTTTAACAATTCTTTTAAGAAGCTTTTTTTCCTCTAGATTTTACTAAAAAATTACTTAGATGAACATGATTTATAAACACGTCGACAATTTAATACAAAAAAAAACATCAGCCTAATA
>NZ_NUEU01000107.1:0-1218 GCF_002556365.1 Bacillus sp. AFS002410 | reverse complement strand
TGTGCGGCCGAGCATAGGTCGTATCATATAACGGGTGGGATTCCCGTCGAGTAAGAACTAGCCATTCGCTCGTAGCGAGTCTTGGAGGATTAAAGGTAACTTTAATCTTTAAGCGTAGACAGTTAGGTGGCGGGCCGAAAGCCAAATGGTTGAAGGGATTGAGCTCCATAATGTTAGTAAATCGAGAGGGCTGATGCTTTATGCATAGCAGAAAGCTACACTTTACCTTTCGGTAAGGCAAGAATGGTGAAGCCTCTCTGGAGTCAGAGACCTTGGCACGTTACACATTGATATGATACGGCAACTCGGGAGACCCTACCGGTCTTTTCTTTTTTTTAGAAGAGTATGGTGTACAAGCGATAACAAGTGAGGAAACCAAATGCCGTTGTAGGGAGTCGGATAGTAGCGTAGTACCAATGAAGTTGGGTAATGCCGATGGAGGAAAGGCTACTACCAGTTTATCACCCTTAATAAGGACACATTTACTACACACAGAGGTAGGTATAACAAATGGAAACAAAACTACTAAGGATAGCAGAATTAGCAAAATCTGATCCTAAAATGAAATTTACATCTCTTGCACATTTACTAGATAAGCAATCACTAGTTCAATGTCACATTGAATTACCAAATAAGAAAGCAACTGGGATTAATGGCACAACTAAAGAACAATACAGTAGTAATCTCGAAGAAAATATAGAGGATTTAGTAAGCAGACTTAAGAGCAAAAGCTATCGTCCTGTTCCAGTTAGGAGAATGTATATTCCGAAGCTCAATTCAAAAAAGAAAAGACCATTAGGTATACCGGAACATGAAGATAAGATTGTTCAAAAAGGTGTTACGAAAATATTAAACTCTATCTATGAAATTGACTTCTTGGACTGTTCGTTCGGATTTCGCCCAAATCGTAGTTGCCACGATGCTTTGAAAATACTGAACTTCTATATAGAAAAGAGGTCAGTAAACTATGTTGTAGATGTAGACATAAAAGGGTTCTTTGACAATGTTGACCACAAATGGATGATGGAATTCTTAAAACTACGAATCGCTGACCCAAACTTACTAAGAATAATCGGTAGGTTTCTTAAAGGTGGATATATGGAAGAAGGAAAGAAATACAAAACAGATAATGGTACACCGCAAGGTGGAGTAATATCTCCTGTATTAGCTAATATCTATCTTCATTATGTACTTGGCTTATGGTTCGAGAAAAGTGTC
>NZ_NUEU01000106.1:0-34801 GCF_002556365.1 Bacillus sp. AFS002410 | reverse complement strand
GTGAAACTGCAAATAAAAATGACTAAACTGCAAATAAAATCAGTGAAACTGCAAATAAACGATCTAAAGTGCAAATAAAAATAGTAAAACTGCAAATAAAATTACCCAAACTGCAAATAAAATCATCAAATCTGCAAATAAGTCAGCAATAACCACTAATTTCATCCAATTATACTAATTATTTGATTCATTTTTGAAACGATATATTAAGAAATACTCAATTTTTATAAAGTTTTACACATTTTCTCGTAAGCCGATAGAACTGAAACTACTTTAATTGTTTAATCCGATAAATATTTGGACATCCTATATAACAACATACTTGGAAGGAGACTGCATCATGAGAATAAATAATCGTAATAGTCTAGGATCAGGTAGAAAAGGTGTCTTGAATATGGATTTTCATGAGTTTCAAAATAGGGGGCAAGAAACTAATTCACTAGAGATGGCGAGTGAGTTTGGCCTTACTTTAAGAGAAGTGCGTGATTTGAAAAGACAGCTAGAGCGTTCGTAAAAAAATTTTAACTGTCCTTGACATTTATTGTATCCGAACGTAAGATATAAAATAACATATTGATACATAATAACAATCCAAAGACGGAGAAAAGTAGGATAGGATCTCTTGGAGAGAGAGGGAGTGCCGTGGCTGAGAGCATTTCCACAAGTAGACTATTTGAAAGACACTCCCGAGGCTTTATTCTGAACGATTTCTAGTAAGGATAAACGTGAATCGGCGTTAACGATGAAAGTGGGAGAACATTTATTGTTCTTCAATTAGGGTGGCACCACGGGCTTATAACTCTCGTCCCTACTGATATTTATTTCAGTAGGCACGGGAGTTTTTTGTATTTATAAAGAGGTTTTTATTTAGGAGGATTTACAATGTCAATTAATATTCCAAGAGGTACTCAGGATATTTTACCTGGTACTGTTGAAAAGTGGCAGTATATTGAAAAATTTGCAAAAGATTTGTGTAATCGATACAACTATAGTGAAATTCGTACGCCAATGTTTGAGCATACTGAGTTATTCCTACGTGGTGTTGGTGATACAACGGATATCGTCCAAAAAGAAATGTATACTTTTACGGATCGTGGAGATCGTCAATTAACATTACGTCCAGAAGGAACGGCATCAATTGCTCGTTCTTATGTTGAACATAAAATGTACGGAAATAGTAGCCAACCTACAAAATTGTATTACATTGGTCCTATGTTCCGTTATGAGCGTCCACAAGCAGGTCGTTATCGTCAATTCATACAATTTGGTATCGAAGCTTTAGGTAGTAATGATCCTTCAATCGATGCGGAAGTATTAGCACTTTCAATGGATTTATATCGTGGACTTGGATTGAAAAATGTTAAGTTAGTTATTAATAGTTTAGGGGATTTAGAAAGCCGTAAAGCACATCGTGAAGCGCTTGTGAATCATTTTAAACCTGTGGCACATGAGTTATGTGGCGACTGTAATACTCGTTTAGAGTCAAATCCATTACGAGTTTTAGATTGTAAAAAGGATCATAATCATCCTTCAATGAAGACAGCACCTTCAATTTTAGATTATTTAAATGAAGAATCTGTAAAGTACTTTGAAGCTGTTCAATCTTACTTAACTGCTATGAAGATTCCATTTGAAATTGATGCAAACTTAGTGCGTGGTTTAGATTACTATAATCACACGGTATTTGAAATCATGTTAGAAGGTAAAGGATTCGGTTCAATTTCAACATTAAGTGGCGGTGGTCGCTATAATGGTTTAGTTGAAGAAATCGGTGGTCCAAATACTCCAGGCATTGGCTTTGCATTAAGTATTGAGCGTTTATTATTAGCTCTTGAAACTGAAGAAATTGACCTTCCAATTCAACAAGAGATGGATGTATTCCTAATTGGACTTGGAGACGAAGTGAAAAAAGAAGCAACAGCTATTTTATATCAATTACGTAAAGCTGGTCTTGTTTGTGAAAAAGATTATCAAGACCGTAAAATAAAAGCTCAGTTCAAAGCAGCTGAACGTTATAAATCAAAATTCGTAGCAGTTCTAGGTGAAGATGAATTATCACGAGGAGTTATTAATTTAAAGGACCAAGAAACTGGTGTACAAGAGGAAGTCGCATTAGACCTCTTTGTAAAATACGTAAGCTCTAAATAATCAAGTGGGGGAATTGAAAATGGAACAACGAACGCATTTATGTGGAGAACTAAGAGAATCACATATAGGTCAAAGTGTAACACTTAAAGGATGGGTACAAAAAAGACGTGATTTAGGTGGATTAATTTTCATTGATTTACGTGACCGTACTGGTCTTGTACAAATCGTTTTTAATCCTGAAACTTCAGGTGAAGCTTTAGCTTTAGCGGAAACGGCACGTAATGAATTTATTCTTCATGTTCAAGGGCAAGTAGTATCTCGTGGTGAAGGTACAGTTAATACAAATCTTGCTACAGGAGCAATTGAAGTTTCTGCAGAAAAGCTTGAGATTATTAACAAAGCTAAAAATCCTCCATTTGCGATTGAAAATAAATCAGATGTTGCTGAAGACCTTCGTTTAAAATATCGTTATTTAGATTTACGTCGTCCGGTTATGTATGACACATTTAAATTACGTTCAAAAATTACAAAATCAGTTCGTGATTTCTTAGACGGTGAAGACTTCTTAGAAGTTGAAACGCCAATTTTAACGAAGAGTACACCTGAAGGAGCTCGTGACTATTTAGTACCTAGCCGTGTACATCCAGGTGAGTTTTATGCATTACCGCAATCACCTCAAATCTTTAAACAATTATTAATGGTTTCAGGTTTTGAGCGTTACTTTCAAATTGCTCGTTGCTTCCGTGACGAAGATTTACGTGCTGACCGTCAACCAGAATTTACTCAAATAGACATCGAAACTAGCTTCCTTTCTCAAGAGGAAATTATGGAGATGACTGAAAGAATGATGGTTAAAATGATGAAGGAAACAAAGGGTGTTGAATTAGTTACACCACTTCCTCGAATGAGCTATGATGAAGCGATGAATCGTTATGGTTCGGATAAACCAGATACTCGTTTTGGATTAGAGCTAATCGATGTTTCTTCTTTCGCAAAAGAAAGCGGATTTAAAGTATTTACTTCAGCTGTTGAAAATGGTGGCCAAGTAAAATGTTTAAACGTGAAAGGTCAAGCAGCAAAGTATTCTCGTAAAGACATCGATGGTCTTCAAGAATATGCTGGTCGTTATGGAGCGAAAGGCCTTGCTTGGTTAAAACTTGAAGAAGATGGTTTTAAAGGACCAATCGCAAAATTCTTTAGTGACGAAGAGTTTGCTACATTAAAATTAGCTGTAGAAGCTGAAGCTGGTGACTTGATTTTATTCGTAGCATCAGATGCTTCAGTAGTTGCAAACAGCTTAGGAGCACTTCGTTTAAAACTAGGAAAAGACTTAGATTTAATCGATCAATCGAAATTCAATTTCTTATGGGTTACTGAATGGCCTCTACTTGAGTACGATGCAGATTTAAACCGATATTTTGCTGCTCACCATCCATTCACATCACCTGTTCGTGAAGATATTGCGAAATTAGATACTGATCCTGGTAGTGTAAAAGCACAAGCTTATGACTTAGTTCTAAATGGTTACGAGCTTGGTGGTGGGTCTGTACGTATTTATGAAAGAGACATACAAGAAAAAATGTTCAAATGCTTAGGATTCTCTGAAGAAGAAGCACAAGCTCAATTTGGTTTCTTAATGGAAGCATTTGAATATGGAACTCCACCACACGGCGGAATTGCGTTAGGTTTAGACCGTATTGTCATGTTACTTGCAGGTCGCACAAACTTACGTGATACAATTGCATTCCCTAAAACAGCGTCAGCAAGTTGCTTATTAACAGAAGCACCAAGCGCAGTTTCTTCTGCACAATTAGAAGAATTAGCGTTAAAAACAACTGTAGAAGAGTAAAATAAAAAGGAAGGGGAAAGGAATTTATTTTCTTAATCCTTTCCTTTTTCTTGTTGAAAGATTATTAAAATTCTTTATTTCTAAAATTCAAGCTTGATGGTAATAGCTTGTATCATGTATATTTAAATCATTGTAATCTGATTAAGATAGTGGGAGTTGAACAAATGTTACACCAATTTTCTCGTAATGAGCTTGCTTTTGGTAAAGCAGGTTTAGAGCGTTTACAAAACAGTACGGTTGCTATTTTAGGTATTGGAGGAGTTGGATCATTCTCTGCAGAGGCTTTAGCTCGTTCTGGAGTCGGTCGTTTAATACTAGTCGATAAAGATGTAATCGATATAACAAACGTGAATAGACAAATTCATGCTTTATTATCAACGGTTGGAGAACCTAAAGTAGAAATGATGAAACAACGTATTCTAGAAATCAATCCTGAATGCGATGTCATAACACATAGAATGTTTTATACAGAAGAAACATTTGAAAAGTTTTTCGAAATTCCATTAGATTATGTAATTGATGCTTCTGATACGATTACATATAAAATTCATTTAATTAAAGAGTGTCGCCGTCGAGGAATTCCACTTATTTCAAGTATGGGTGCTGCTAATAAGATGGATCCAACAAGATTTAAAATTGCAGATATTTCTAAAACAACACATGATCCGATTGCAAAGGTTATTCGAACAAAGCTGCGCAAAGAAGGTATTCAAAAAGGGGTAACAGTTGTCTTTTCAGATGAAAGCCCTATTGTCATTCGTGAAGATGTACGTAAAGAAATCGTACCAGATGAAAATACAAAAATTCGTAAAGCAAAAATGCCACCATCTTCAAACGCATTTGTCCCTTCAGTTGCTGGCTTAATCGCGGCAAGTCATGCTGTACGTGAATTAATAAAAGATATTGAAATTAAACGTGTAGGTAAAGAATAAAAAAATTAGTGGTAGTCAGACTGTAGGAATTAATTTCCTACAGTTTTTTTATTTATAAATGCAAAAACTAACCTTAAAGTAGGAGGTGTTTGATGTTGAATAGAACATTGAAAGTATGTTGTGCTTTCGGATTATCATTAACAATTTTATCTGCCTGTAGTAGTACGAACAACATGGAAAAAGATCGAACTCAGCATAATGTAGATAATTTATCCAATCGGTTAAATGTTTTATATAAAAAGAAAGATAATGTCGTCAAGAAGAAAGGTAAAGTTGGCAAAGACGGTGTTGTTAACGATATGGAATCAATTGAAATGAATAAGCGAAAACCTAATAAGTAAAAAAAGAAACCCTCAAGAAATTGGGGGTTTCAAACTGCTCGCTTTCTTTTGTTTCGGCTGTTTTGTGATGCTCAAAAAGAATCTGTGTAATTTTCTTAAAGCTGTTACATATTTATGTCTTTTTCATTTTTATTTGTACTTTTATGCCTGCGAACAAATCTACGACCAATTAAAGAAATCACTACAAGCGAAATAACAATTAGGAATATTTGAATTGTTGATAAGTTAAAATATTTTGCACCAGTTACAATCAAAAGTGTAGAGAATGTACCTTTAATAATAAAAAATATAATAATCCATAAACCGCCTTTTTTCCAATTCATTTTATTATACTCCTTACTACTGCATTCGATTTATTAATTAATTATACAATAGTACAAGTTAGAAAATACGGTAAATGTATTACAGTATTTTGTCTAAATTAATCAGCTAAATTGATCAATACTTCTTGTTTCTTTTGGATCAGCATTTTTAAATTGATTATTTTCTTGTACAATTCCTCATTTTCTTTTTTTATTTTCATGACCTTTTCTTTTAAAATGAAATTTTGTTCAATGATTTGGGTATTTGGTTGTAAATTCGTTAAGAATTGAATGACTATATCTAAATTTAATGAATGATTATTTATAGGTGTTTCGATGATTTGGTTTTTCTCCTCTAATTCAGTGCTTTGATTTGTTGATAGTTTTCGGTATCTAGACGCACATGCGGCTTTTGTCCGATTGACAATATTTGCGACCATTTCAAATGCTTCTTGCTTCGATTTACCTTTGCTTTCATAATTGTTTACTAGTTCAATTAATGTATTTTCATCCTCTATGGACCATTTAGATTTAGGAATATTCATTTTTTCACCTTCTTGAATTCATCTATTATTATCATCACCAATTAATTTGTTTAGTAATGAGAAATATTTTCTAGTGCAGATGAAAAATGTTTCCAATTCATTTACAATAGAAAAAAGAGTTTGTTAAAAGGAGGGTGAAAAATGAGTCATGAACCTCTAGCATACCGTATGAGACCTAGGACAATTGATGAATTGATCGGTCAAGAAAAAATAATCGGAAAAGAATCAGCGTTATATCGATTAATACATAATGGGCGAGTGCCTTCAATGTTAATACATGGAGAACCAGGAATTGGCAAGACTTCATTTGCCCATGCTATTGCTGGTACAGTTGATAAACGATTTGTCACTGTAAATGCTACTACTTCTGGGAAAAAGGAACTTGAGGATATCGTACATGAAGCAAAAATGTTCGGTGAGATCATTCTTTTTGCTGATGAAATACATCGGTGGTCGAAGCTACAGCAGGATTATTTATTATCGTATGTAGAAAGTGGATTTATTACTTTAATTGGTGCGACAACTGAGAATCCATACCACGATGTTAACAGT
Source organism: Bacillus sp. AFS002410 (assembly GCF_002556365.1). NCBI lineage: Bacteria > Bacillati > Bacillota > Bacilli > Caryophanales > Bacillaceae > Bacillus > Bacillus sp. AFS002410. Next base: position 28,192 of record NZ_NUEU01000106.1, on the reverse strand, counting down.
GCGATTAGAAGTCGCTGTAACCATATATTAAAATTAGAGCCTCTCTTGCCAAAGCATATTTATAAACTATTAGATAAGGCCTTAAGAGATGAAAATCGAGGATTAGGGAATTTACAAATTCAAATTTCTGAGGAACAAATATTAAAAATAGCTCATGGAGTGAATGGGGATGCAAGATCATCCTTAAATATATTAGAATCAATTGTTTATGGTTCACCAAAAGAATCAGACGGTACAATTGTAGTACAAGATGAAATCATTGATGAATTCCTTCGATCGAAAGGATTTAATCATGATAAAAATGGAGACTTTCACTACGATACATTATCTGGATTTCAAAAAAGTATTCGTGGAAGTGACGTGAATGGGGCGCTATATTATTTAGCAAGGTTGATTGAAGCGGGTGATATAACTAGTATTATCCGTAGACTATTAGTTATTGCATATGAAGATATCGGATTAGCTGGTGATCCATGGAAGGTTGTACTAGCTTGTGAAGCAGCAAAACAAGTTGGTTTTCCTGAAGCGAGAATTATACTCTCAAATGCGGTAATTGAACTTTGTTTATCATCGAAATCTAATTCAAGTGTTACATCAATTGATCGCGCATTAAGTGATGTAAGAAGTGGGCTACATGATGATATTCCGGCACATTTAAAGGATAGTCATTATGGTGGAGCAAAAGATATGGGGCATGGAATTGGCTATATTTATCCACATGATCATCCATTAGGTAATTTTGGTGGATGGGTAAATCAACAATATCTTCCAGACCGACTCGTTAATCAAATTTACTATAAACCTAAAGATGCTGGTAACGAAAAACGTTATGGGGCTATATTTGAAAAACTACAGCAATTCAAGAAGGATCGAAAATAAAAAGGAAGCTCGATTTAAGCGAGTGTATTCGCTTAATCGAGCTTCCTTTTATTATGTTTCTTTAAAATGATCCACTCAATAATGATAAAATTAAGTAATAAGCCTACCCATATATTCACGTTTAAGGCTACTTCGACCATTTTCTCTCTTCCACCAGGTATATGCATTCCATTCAGCAAGAAGTAAGCTAAAAATAAAATAGGTACTAAAATTCTAGCACTAACTGCAACTAAAGTAATCCCCATACTTCGAATCATCCAGATTTTGTGATCAATATAATTTTTCTTCTTAATGCTATACACACCTTGAAATGTAGTAAAGATCCAAAGTAATGTTAAAGCAAGAAAAGACGTTGCCCGAGTAAAGTCTTCAACATAAAAAATGACAATCAACGCTAAAAGTCCGCTTATGTAAACACTTATAAAATAAACTTTTCCAATCGTCCTGTGAATTTGCGGATTACGATTTCGAATACTTTTAACAAACTGTAAGAAACCAGTAATTAGAGCTATCAACGCAAAAAAGATATGTGCTATTAGAGCAGGGTACTGTATTGAAGTAGAAGATATTTGAATACGACTATTTTCTGGATTAAATAAAAAATAAGGAACTATAAATGGAATCATGACACAAAGAGAGAGAATAAATAAAATCCACCAAGTTTTTTTTGAATACATCAAATCTGCCTCCATTATAAAATCTAGCATCATCATAACACCGTAATATGAACCGAGCATGAATAAAAAAAGCCGAGATTTTTTTCTCGGCTTTAAGCACTGACATCATTTTCAAAAACTTCAACAATTGGAGTTTCAACTAAATGATTTGTTAATAATTTTATTTCAAAGAAAAGTAGTTCTGGTTTAATAAAAGTTGAAGGAATAGAAAGAATTTCTATGTCTTCCTTATCATAGAAGACAATATAATTTACTTTTCTTTGATAAGCTGCCATTTTCCCTTCATTTTTACCCCATTTTCGGAGCTCGATTTTCATCCGATTTATTTTGTGGAGCTCGATTGACTTTATTTCATTTCCTTTTTTAAAGGTTAATTGTCTAGTTGTTAAAATCACTTTTGACCCTTTTCGTAGCTGGATTGTTGCATACAATTTAAACAAGAAAACAATCCATAGTACAGATAGTAATAAAAAATAAAATGGATCGTGATTTCCGAAAGCAGTACCTGTACGAATGGCTGTTAAAAAACCTAAGAAGTATGTGCCAAAGTGCCAGCTTGGCTTTGATTCTAATATGACTTCTTGACCTAATTTATCGTTTTCGGTTTTATTTAGTAATTCAAGTTGTTCTTTATGTTCATCCAGCGTATATTTGTCCCAACTCGTAAACGCTGTAATTGTTTCATCAATAAATCTAGGACTTGGGATTTGTTCAGTAATATAGGCTCCTACATATGCTGCCATCCAATCTTTTTCGTCCCAATTTTCTTGGTTACTACGAAATCTAGTTAAATAAAAAGTTACTTCTTCTTCATAATAGTTTGCAGTATCAAATCGTTTAACGACTTCAATATCATCAGGGATGATCCCAAAATCCTCATGAGAAATCAAATAAAGAAACAATCTGTTTTTTACAAAACTATATTGATGCTCTTCGGTAAACGAATACATCTTATTTTTTGACCCTTCATTAAGCTTTGTATAAAACCAAATGGCAGATTCAATATTGTGAGCACAATAGTCGAGTATTTCTTTTTCAATTTGAACGTTTTGCTCCATTAATGAGATAACGGCATCAACTTTTAAATACGGGTCTTTAAAATCAATTGCCTCTTCTAAATAGCCATGCATAAAATCATCATAATAAAATTGCATTAATTGAAGACAAATACCCATTTCAGTACGAACAAATAAGTAGGATTCCTTCCAAGCTTGGTAAACGTATTTTAAGTCATAATCGTTATCATAATTTAAATATGAATCGCGTTTAAACTTGTAATAGTGTTTAATTTGTTCTTTTACATAATCGGCATCCTCAGATGTAAAAGAAAGAGATATTGAATTTCTATGACACAATAGAATTAAATGGAGTATCGATATAGCAGTTTCGGTATTTTCAATTAAATGTAGTAATTTTTTTACTAAATGAGGAGTCCAATTTGTCTCTTCAAAAATGAACTGTACATCAATTTCTAGTGAAAATTGTAAAACATATTTATCGATTAGTCGTATATAAACATCTCTAGCTAAGTCTGATTTAAGATTTATTAATAAATAAAGTGATTGAAGTTTTGCTCGTTCACTGTATGCCTCAAAATTCTGTTCGATTGGAATGATCAATTCTTGTATTTCGAACTCTGAACAAAATCCAACTAGATGATAGCTTCCATCATCCCAATCCTCTTTTGATTTTGGGAAGTTTCCGCCGGCTTCCTCTAATAAATAAATTAAAGATTCGATCGAAGCACCAGAACCTAAAGACTTCCTAAGTTGGTCTATTCCTTTTGCCCGCTGATATAAATCTTGATGGTGTAGTTGTTTTACGATGGTCTTGAATTTTCTTTGTACAGCCAACTTATAACCTCCTATAGCAGCTTTGTAATTCAAATATATCATAATAAGGTTATTGGGAAATAGTTAATTAGACTTATAGTTTATTAGTTCAAATATTATTGCAGGACTATTAACTTGTTTTTTGTAACAATTGGATAATTTTTACAAGATTGTTTTGATAATTTTTTTTCAAGCTTTTATAATAATAAGTACAAGCTGTTCATACTTTAATATAGAACTTGTCCAATCCTAGCGATCATTTCGATTAAGTTATATTCGAAACGAAAGTAGGAATTTTTTTTGTACCTAAAATTAAGAATGGAGGATGAACATGGTTAAGCTCTATGTCTTGGCGATCGTCATTGGTGGAGTGACCGGATTTATTTTTCACATCCTGTTTAACAAAGGTACGATTATGCTCCCGGTGAGAAGAAAGAAAGGCTTTTATTTAGGATTTCTTGCGGATATTTTATTTGGAGCAACAGCCTCGACATTATTTGTTTCTTTATTTATACCAGAGAACATGTTAAAAGATATGCGTATGGTAATTGGATACTGTATATTAGCTGGCCTCTCATCACAGAGCTTTCTTTTAAGTAGGGCACTTAACACTGAACGGGAAAGGGTAAGTTCGCTGCATAATATTTCGAAGCAAATAGTATAGTAGTTTCAATAATATTCTTAGCTGAAATGAAGGAGGCATGTAATGAGGTTAGTGCTAACACCTGAAGAGAAAGCGATTTATTTAGATTTATTAGAGGACTTATTAAATGCTGATACTGAATACGAAATAAAAAGCATCGAATTCAACATCTTAAATTTTTTAAATAACATAAAAGATTTTAGAAAAAATGTTGAAGATTTCGATGAAAAAGCAGCAACAGCTCAATTCGTTCGGGCTGGAAAGTTGAAAAGTTAAGAAAAATATTATCGCTATAATTATAATGAAAAATGAATTGCCTTTCTATTAATTTACATTAATTCTAATAAAAGAGGTATCTGAGTGAAAAGGAAAATTTTTTGGATTCCAATAATTGTATTTATCGTTACAACTACTGTATTTTACGTGTGTGGTAATTTGTTTAACATCGAATCTTTAAAATGGTTTAATTTTGAGGAAACCACAAATGGCGGATTTACTATTGGTGGTTCATTGAACCCAATTAACTTTGGTTTTGCTTTTGGTTTCATTGTGGAATGGTCTATAAAAGCAGGGATAAAAAGCGCACAGCTTACTAAAACATTAGCCATGAAAAAACTGGAACTCTATAAAAAGAGTTCCAGTTTTTTTTAGTTAACACCAAGTTTTGCTTTAATTGTTTGTCCATACATCTCTTGAACTGGGCTTGGTATATTTAACACATAATCATTTTCTTTTAATAGTAATTTAAAGTCTTAAGCATCTGTAGTACCATCAAAGTTTATGTCTGTGTTTCGTTTGTTTTTGTTCCAATTCGCTTCAAATAATACAGATTATTTACAACAATGGAGGAGTAAATTTAAAAATTTAATCTTTGTTAATCAGAAAAACTAAAACATATTTATATACGATTTTTAAGATAGATATTATACTTTTCCAATTGGATTAGGTGTGTTTTTTCCCTGACATGTGAATTTATAGTATAAATAGTGTACAATAATTGTATTACTACAGTTTAAAAATAGGATAAAACAGATAAAAATAAGAGATACAGTTTATTGAACGGAGTGAATTCATGAAGATTTCAACTAAGGGAAGATATGGACTAACAGTTATGATTGAATTAGCGAAAAGATATTGTGATAAACCAATTTCGCTTAAGAGTATTGCAAAAGCACAGAATCTTTCTGAGCATTATTTAGAGCAAATTATTTCATTATTACGTAATGCGGGATTAGTTAAGAGTATTCGAGGTGCATATGGCGGGTATATTTTAACAAAAGAACCAAATGAAATCTCAGCGGGAGAAGTTATTACTGCGCTTGAAGGCTCATTATCACCGATCGAAAATATTGAAGATGAAAATCCTGCCCAAAGAGAGCTATGGTCTCGTGTTCAAAAAGCGATCAATGAAGTTTTGGACCATACTACTCTTGAAGATTTAGCTAAGTTAGAATCTGATGATTTGAATGGATATATGTTTTATATTTAAGCTCGTTTATTGTATTGTTGCATGTTAAGAAATGTAACTTTTATGAAAGAAGTGTTTGAGGCGGCAAGTGCTTATTAAAAATGTGGATGAAATGCTCGGAAAAGGAAATTAGTTAAATCCTAACCTCTTTTTCCGAGATTTCCCAACTCATGTACTGTACGCTTCATAAAGAAAGGATTTAATAAAAATGGAACGTATTTATGTAGATCATGCTGCGACTTCTCCGATGCATCCAGAAGTAATCGAAAAGATGGTTGTAGAAATGCAAGAAACTTTTGGAAACCCATCGAGTATTCATTCTTTTGGACGACAAGCTCGTCAAAAAATTGATACCGCGCGCATGGTTTGTGCTAATAGTATAGGAGCAAAAGCTAACGAAATTATTTTTACAAGCGGTGGAACAGAAAGTGATAATCTTGCTGTGCGTGGAGTTGCATATGCAAATCAAAAATATGGTAAGCACATTATTACCTCAAGTATTGAGCATCATGCTATATTACATACATGTCAGGCTCTTGAAAAGGAAGGCTTTGAGGTAACGTATTTACCAGTTGATGAAACAGGTCGTGTGAAGATCGAATCTGTAAAGGCGGCACTACGTGAGGATACTATTTTAGTATCGATTATGATGGTTAATAATGAAGTCGGAACAGTACAGCCAATCAAGGAAATTGGTGAGCTTCTTAGAAATCATAAAGCTCATTTTCATGCTGATGCAGTCCAAGCTTATGGCTTGATTCCGATAAATGTTGAAGAACTTGGTGTAGACTTTTTATCAATTTCTTCACATAAAATAAATGGTCCTAAAGGTGTAGGATTTTTATATATAAGCGAAAATGCAATCTTTACACAATTGCAATTTGGTGGACAGCAGGAGCGAAAACGTCGTGCTGGTACAGAAAATGTTCCTGGTATTGTTGGGCTAGCTAAAGCTGCTGAATTAATTCATATTGAAAGAGAACAACGGGTAGAAAGCTATTTACGTTTTCAAGAAATCTTAATGAATGTTCTAAAAGAAAATGGCATTCACTTTGAAAAAAATGGAAATGAGACGTTTTTTGCACCGCATGTGTTAAACTTATCTTTTGATGATATTTCAATTGAATCATTTTTGGTAAATCTTGATTTATCAGGTGTAGCAGCATCAAGTGGATCTGCTTGTACAGCCGGTAGTATTGATCCATCACATGTTTTAGTTGAAATGTTTGGAATTGATTCACCAAAAATACGTTCTTCGGTACGTTTTAGCTTTGGTTATGGTAATACAGACGAACAAATTCGTTTAGTTGGAGAACGCGTATCTTCAATTGTAAAACGATTAGTTAAAATATAAATTTTTTAAATGCGAGAGGATAATATTGATGAATAAAAAAGATCCAAAAGACACTCGCGTAGTAGTTGGAATGTCAGGTGGTGTAGATTCATCTGTGACGGCATATTTATTGAAGCAACAAGGGTATGATGTCATCGGGATTTTCATGAAAAACTGGGATGACACAGATGAATTTGGCGTATGTACAGCAACTGAAGATTATGAAGATGTAATTGCAGTTTGTAATCAAATCGGAATTCCGTATTATGCAGTGAACTTTGAAAAGCAATATTGGGATAAAGTGTTTACTTATTTTTTAGATGAATATAAAAAAGGTAGAACACCAAACCCTGATGTAATGTGTAATAAAGAAATCAAATTTAAAGCCTTTCTTGAACATGCAATGGAACTTGGAGCGGATTATGTAGCAACTGGTCACTATGCTGGCGTTGAATATCGTGACGGTGAATTTAAAATGTTACGAGGAATTGATAGCAATAAAGATCAAACGTATTTCCTAAATCAGCTTGGCCAAGAACAACTTTCTAAAGTTATGTTTCCACTTGGAGGTTATTTAAAGCCTGAAATTCGTAAAATTGCTGAGGAAGCAGATTTAGCGACAGCTAAGAAAAAAGACAGCACTGGAATTTGCTTTATTGGTGAGCGTAACTTTAAAGAATTTCTAAGTAATTATTTACCTGCTCAACCTGGCGAAATGAGAACGATGAGCGGGGAAGTTAAAGGGAAACATGATGGACTAATGTACTATACAATTGGACAACGTCATGGCCTTGGAATTGGTGGGAATGGCGACCCTTGGTTTGTAGTAGGAAAAGACTTAGAAAATAATGTTTTATTAGTTGAACAAGGTTTTCACAATGAGTTACTTTATAGTAATGAAGTACTTGCTTCTGATATTAGTTGGACTTCAGAAATGCCAAAAGAAGGTCCATTTACATGTACTGCTAAATTCCGTTATCGCTCAGAAGATAACGAAGTAACAGTGCATATTTTAGACGATAACTCAGTAAGAATTCTTTGCCATGAAAAAATTCGTGCAATCACTCCAGGACAAGCAGTTGTATTCTATGATGGAACAGACTGTTTAGGTGGAGGAACGATTGATCGTGCATTTATCGATGGTGAGGAATTAACTTACTTAAGATAATCTATTTACCCCAGCCAAGGATGGTTGGGGTTGTTTTATTTTAGGGAAAAGTAAATAAAATACTATAACAAAATTGAAGAAACGTTCCTTTGAAATGTATTCATTGGTGTGATAGTGTTAAATAGAAAGATTTGGTTATTTCATAAACTTAGTAGTTATGATTAAAAGATAAAATAATTGAAAGAAAATACATAGAGGTGTTATACATGAATAATTTTGAACGCGGAGTTGCAGCCCTTCAAGAAGGAAACTTAGAAGTTGCAGCTAATTTTTTAACGAAAGAAATAGAAGAAAATCCTACTAACTCATTAGCATATGTTAATTTTGGTCAGCTTTTACTATCAATGGGCGATGTAGAACGAGCTTGTCGCTTTTTTGAAAAAGCTTTAGAAATTGATCCAGAACTAGCAGCTGCACACTACGCTGTCGGAACAGTGTATTTTGAGGATGGAAAGTTTGATTTAGCAAAAAATCATTTTCAACATTGTGTGAAACTTGGCATGAATGATAGTGATGTACATTTTATGATTGGATTATGCTGTTTAAATAATGGAGATGATCGTTTTGCACTTCCATTTTTTCAACGAGCGATTGAGCTAGACGAAAAAGACGTAGATGCACTATTCCAATATGGTCTTACTTTAGCAAAATTAGAAATGTTAGATGAAGCAAAAGTAAATTTAGAAAAGGTATTACAATTAGATGAACATCATGCTGATGCACACTACAATTTAGGTATCATTGCGATGTTTAATGATCATGTTGAAATTGCTAAAGATCATTTTAATAAAGCGATTGAAAATCAAGATGATCACATGCTTGCAATGCATGCATTAAAAGTGATTGAAAATAAAGAAGAAGAATAAGTTACTTTAGTTTTAAAGCTTGGGAGGTGGAGAAATGCAAACGCAAAGTGAAATGGAATTGTTTGTTGATGAGACACCTTATATTAAAGGAAATGTCACAACAATCATCTTTTATAATGCAGAAAATTTTTATACTGTTGCAAAGGTAAAAGTGGTCGATACAAATTTATCAAATTGTGAACAGGAAATGACTATTACTGGAAATATTCCAAGAATGAATGAAGATGAGTCATATACATTTAAAGGGATTCTAAAAGACCATCCAAGGTATGGTAAACAATTTCAGATTTCATCGTTTGAAAAAGAGCTTCCATCTACTAAAAAAGGTGTTATCCAATATTTATCATCAGATTTGTTTAAAGGAATTGGAAAGAAAACGGCCGAAAAAATTGTTGATCATCTAGGTGAAGGTGCAATTAATAAAATTTTAGATAAATCTGATAGCTTAGAAGGTGTTCCCGGGCTGGCAAAAGCAAAAGCTAAAGAAATTTATGAGACCATTTTATCTCATCAAGGCCTTGAAAAAGTAATAAGCTTTCTAAGTAGCTACGGTATAGGTACAGGCTTATCGATTAAAATTTATAAGACTTATAATGAATCAACTCTAGATGTTATACGAACAAATCCATTTAAGTTGATTGAAGATGTAGATGGAATTGGTTTTGGAAGAGCAGATGAAATTGGTCGAGCAATCGGAATTACTGGAAATCATCCTGATCGAATACGAGCGGGTTGTATATATATATTAGAGCATTTATCGATGCAAGAAGGTCATGTTTATATTACACAAGACCAGTTTATTGACGAAACTAGACAATTACTAATGAAACAAGATAAAGAGCTTGTCGAAGCACTCGACATTTCTCGGGAAATGAAACGTTTAGTAGCAGACGGCAAACTAGTAATGGAAGACGAGCGGATTTATTTAGCTGCGCTTTATTACGCAGAAAAAGGGATCGTGAATGCAATCCAAAAATTATTAAGCAGTGCTCCAGATTTAGGTGAAATGACTGAATCAAGATTTGTAAAAGAGCTTGAAGAACTTGAAGCAAAGATGAAAGTGAAATATGCACCTTCGCAAGCAGAAGCAATTAAAAAGGCGATGGAGTCAGCGATGATGGTTTTAACTGGTGGGCCAGGGACAGGAAAAACGACAGTTATTAAAGGAATCGTTAATCTTTTTTCGAAAATTCATGATCTATCGTTAGACCAGCATTCGTATCCGAAAGATGATCCATTCCCATATTTGCTTGCTGCGCCTACTGGTAGAGCTGCAAAACGCATGAGCGAAGCAACAGGATTACCAGCAGTTACAATTCATCGTTTGCTTGGTTGGACAAGAGAAGGCGAATTTAGCCATCACGAGGACAATCCTTTAAATGGAAAATTACTGATCATTGATGAGTTTTCAATGGTTGATGTTTGGTTAGGGAATCAACTGTTGAAAAGTATCCCAGAAGGCTGCCAAGTGATCTTTGTAGGGGATGAAGATCAATTACCGTCAGTTGGTCCAGGTCAAGTATTAAAGGATTTATTAAACTCTGGGACAGTTCCAACAGTGAGATTGAAAGACATTTACCGTCAATCAGAAGATTCCTCGATTATTACACTTGCACATTATATAAAAGATGGAACAATTTCCGAGGATTTATTTGAGCAAAGAAAAGATCGTTCGTTTATCGGTTGTTCAAGTCAACAAGTTGTTGAAGTCGTCAAAAAGGTGTGTGAAAATGCCAATAAAAAAGGTTTTCCTGTAAGAGATATTCAAGTGCTAGCACCGATGTATCGCGGTCCAGCTGGAATTGATGCGCTAAATGTTGGGTTGCAAGAGGTGTTTAACCCTAAAAGAGAAAAACAGCGTGAAATGCATTTTGGAGATACAACTTACCGTACAGGTGATAAAGTACTCCAACTCGTAAATGTCCCTGAAAACAATGTTTTTAATGGTGATATGGGTGAGATCGTTAATATATTTTTCGCTAAAGAAAATGTAGAGCAACAGGACATTATAATCGTTTCATTTGATGGAAATGAAGTGACCTATACTAGACCAGATTTTTCTCAATTAACACTTGCTTATTGTTGCTCAATCCATAAGTCACAAGGTAGTGAATTTGATATTATTGTGCTTCCGATTGTAAAAAGTTATTATCGAATGCTACGAAGAAATTTAATATACACGGCAGTGACAAGAAGTAAAAAATTCTTAATTATATGTGGTGAACAAGATGCATTTATTCAAGGAATCGGTCGAACGGATGATGGACAAAGACAAACTACACTATGTATGAAATTAAAAGGCATTGAAAATGGTGAAGTACAGTTAGATAATGATTTGCCATTTCAGCTTTCAGATGAATTACCAAATCTTTCACCTTATGATTTCATGTAATTGACTAAGAATATATAGTGCAAGACGATTCCTGTACTAACGTATATTTTTATGAAAATTTGGTCACAATGCTTAGAAACATTGCCTTTTTTAGGCTAAGGGAGCGAGCGTTGTGATTTGTCCAAATTGTCATAGTAAAGACTTAGGGAAAATCGGTGTAAATCAATATTACTGTTGGGGTTGCTATATTGAACTAACAATTAATAAAGGCATGATTTATACCCACCAAGTTGAAGAAGATGGTACGTTAAGTTCGTTAGATGATTTATTTGACGATGAGGATCGAAAACTTAGTATGTAGGAGTGGTTAATTAATGGCTAGAAAAAGCTCTTTATTAGGTTTAGGTTTGGGTGCAGGTGCACTTGCGATGAAATTGGCGTACGACAATAAATGGCTTTCTTCAAAAAACATGAAACGCATGAGAAAGTCATTGAAAAAAATGCTTTAATTTTTGAGGCACATGTCTATATAGGCATGTGCTTTTTTGTTGTTGAAATGTAAATTAGTCAATAGTTAAAATGTTACTAGGTGATTTATCTGATGGTAAATCTTTTTTGTTGAAGATAATTTGTTTGTGAAATACAACATTCTTTAGTAATGGCTCTTTTTCAGAATATAAATTATAGATGTTAATTGTTTGAACAAATTCAATTATTAGTTTAAAAGTGACGATTTACAGATATGAGCAGAATAACCGAGTATTTTAATCTCTTTTTTCTAACCAAAGGGGATTAGTAAGGTTCTTATTTCATACTTTTTTTATTTTGAAGAAGTTGATTGGAACGGAGGGGTTCTCGACTCCTATGGGAAATGCGGGAAGGCTGAGACCCCGTAGGCGTACGCGAGGCCGCTGAAAAACTAGATGATTTTTGAAAATGTTCAATTCCCTAAATTTCCCATCCCCACTTTCATCTCTAAAATGGGATGTAAAATAGATTATCATTCCCACTTTAGCTATAAAAAACTAGGTTTTTATGGGAATTGATTTTTCCGAAAAAGTAATTTTTAACCAAAATTTACTTTTTCAGTGGCCTAGGCGTACGCCGAGGAGGCTCAGTCTCGCCCCATGGAAAGCGAGAATCCTGTAGTGGAAATCAACATCATATAGCTTCCCTTACATGAAAAAAATTATGGATTAAATTGATAAGTTCTATTTCAGATCGAGGTGGAAGAGGAAAGACTTTTCAAATTTTATTGAAAGTCACATAAATTGATTGAAATTCTCCATACTATTATCAGTATGGAGGTTTTTTATGGACGGGTTAAAATTAAAGTGGATTTATCGATTATGTTTAATTTTATTAATAGGATTAGTTGGAATTGTATTTTATTATTTAAAACCAGTTTACTTACACATTGTGATTGGTATTTTGAAGTCGATGGTACCGTTCTTGATTGGACTAGTCATTGCTTATTTATTGCACCCAGCAATTGAATACATTCATAGAAAAGGGTTAAAACGAGTTTATGCAATTTTACTTATTTATTTTTTATTTTTTGGAGGGTGTTTATTAGGATTATATTTGCTATTACCAATCTTCAAACAACAATGGGAAGATATATTGCGATCTTTCCCAAAAGTAATGGCATTATATGATCAGTTTTTATCTAAAATTGAGAAGAAAACTTCAAGAATGCCAATCTTTCTTCACAATCGGATAGATTTAATGATTAATGGGGCTGAAAAATCTGGTTTATCTTTATTGAATAAATCAGGGGTATGGATGAAACAATTAGTAAACAATATTATTTCGCTCTTTATTATTCCATTTATCGTGTTTTACTTTTTAAAAGATTATAAGGTTTTAACGAATATGTTATGGAAAATAATACCTTATAAATGGCGTTATGAAACAAAAGGCATGGCAAAGGAACTTGATAATACATTTGGAAAATATATACGCGGTCAAATATTAGTTTGTTTTTTACTTTTTGTTTTAGCAACAATTTTTCTTTGGATTGTTCGAATGAAATATGCTCTAGTGTTAGGGGTAATCATTGGCATAACAGATATAATTCCTTATTTTGGTCCAGTTATTGGAGCTGTACCAACTTTATTTTTAGCTGCTTCAGAAGGTACAAGTTTACTAATTAGAGTAGGGATTATATTAATTATTTTACAATTAATCGAAGGGAATGTTCTTTCTCCACTGATTATTGGAAAATCGATTCATACTCACCCGGTAATCATCATGTTTTCTCTCCTGGTTGCAGGTGAAGTAGCTGGGTTTGTAGGATTACTACTTGCTGTTCCATTACTAGTTGTCGTCATTTCTGTTATACGGTATTTCAGTAATAGAAAAGAGCGACTCTCAACTTGACTTTCATTTTTTACAATGATACTATTTTTTCATACAATTATATTTGCAAAATTTTGAAGGAAAAAGTATGTCACAGACCATTTAAGCATTTACTAAAGAGAGAAGTTTCCTAGGCTGAAAGAAACTTTAATGAAGGGTGACAGAAAAGCTACTCCTGAATGCAGCTAATCACTGACGTCAGGCCACGTTACGGTCACTTGAGGTGATGAATAGACATCGAGGCAGTAAATGCCTAAGCAATTTGCTTTCTATTCATAATCAGGGTGGTATCGCGAGTACATCTCGTCCCTGTTTTAGGGACGGGATTTTTTTGTTTTTTTAAGTCATTTTATAACATGATAAATTTACTAAATGGAGGTTAATACAATGAAAAAGCTAACGGCTGCTCAAATTCGCCAAATGTACTTAGATTTCTTTAAAGAAAAAGGTCACTCTATAGAGCCAAGTGCATCTTTAGTACCAGTAGAAGATCCAACTTTATTGTGGATTAATAGTGGTGTAGCGACATTAAAAAAATATTTTGATGGTCGTGTAATTCCTGAGAATCCAAGAATAACAAATTCACAAAAATCAATTCGTACAAATGATATTGAGAATGTAGGTATAACAGCTCGTCACCATACATTTTTTGAAATGTTAGGTAACTTCTCAATCGGGGATTATTTCCGTGAAGACGCTGTAACATGGGGATGGGAGTTATTAACTTCATCTAACTGGTTTGGTTTTGAAAAAGAAAAATTATACGTTACTGTATACCCAGAAGATAAAGAAACTTATGATTTATGGATTAAATTAGGGCTAGATCCAGAGCATATTATCCTTTTAGAAGGAAACTTCTGGGAAATCGGTGAAGGACCATGCGGACCATGTACAGAGATTTTCTATGATCGTGGAACAAAATACGATCCTGAAAACATTGGAATTAAATTATTAAAAGAAGATTTAGAGAATGATCGATATTTAGAAATTTGGAATATTGTATTATCTCAATTTAATTCAAAAGATGGTTTAGACCGTAAAGAATATCCTGAATTACCGAGCAAGAACATTGATACTGGAATGGGCTTAGAGCGTATGGCAAGCGTACTACAAGAAGTTGATACAAACTTTGACACTGATTTATTTATGCCAATTATCAATGTAGTTGAAACAATCTCTAATGAAAAATACCGCAATGGTGATTTAGATAAAGATACTGCTTTTAAAGTAATTGCTGACCATATTCGTACTGTATCGTTTGCTGTTGCAGATGGTGCACTTCCTTCAAATGAAGGGCGTGGATATGTATTACGTAGATTAATTCGACGTGCTGTACGTTTTGCTAAAAAACTAGGCGTTGAACGTCCATTCATGTTTGAGCTTGTACCAGTTGTTGCAGAAATTATGGAAAGCTATTATCCAAACGTGATGGATAAGGTGCCATTTATTCAAAAAGTAATTAAAAACGAAGAAGAGCGTTTCCATGAAACTTTACATGAAGGCTTATCACTTCTTACAAATGTAATGAAGGATGCGAAAGCTAAAGGAAGTACAGTTATAAATGGTGAAGATGTTTTCCGTCTTTATGACACATACGGATTCCCTATTGAATTAACAGAAGAATATGCAGAAGAAGAAGGATTAACTGTTGATCATGATGGTTTCGAAGTTGAAATGGAAAAACAACGTGAACGCGCTCGTTCTGCAAGACAAGATGTAGACTCAATGCAAGTACAGAGTGAGGCACTACGTGAAATTAAGGAAGCTTCATCTTTTGTAGGGTATAGCGAAGGCTCAGTTGAATCTACAGTTCTTGTTCTAGTTCAAGACGGTGAAAGAGTTGAAGATGTAGCAAATGGTGAGGAAGCTCATTTAATTCTTGATGTAACGCCTTTCTACGCTGAAAGTGGAGGTCAAATTGCAGACCGTGGAACGATAACAGCTCCTGGTTTAAAAGTTGAGGTTCTTGATACACAAAAGGCACCTAACGGACAAAGTTTACATCGTGTAAAGGTTGTTGAAGGTGCACTATCAGTAGGTGCTAAAGTTACTTCAACTATTAATAAAGCTAATCGTTCAAGTATCGTAAAGAACCATACAGCTACTCACTTATTACATCAAGCATTAAAAGATGTACTTGGGACTCATGTAAACCAAGCTGGATCATTAGTAAACCAAGAGCGTCTTCGTTTTGACTTCTCACATTTTGGTCAAGTTACTGCAGATGAACTAGAAACAATTGAAAAAATTGTGAACGAAAAAATTTGGGAAAGTATCCCAGTTCAAATTTCTGAAAAAGCAATTGCTGAAGCAAAAGCAATGGGTGCAATGGCATTATTCGGAGAAAAATATGGTGATGTAGTAAGAGTTGTACAAGTTGGAGATTATAGTTTAGAGCTATGCGGTGGTTGCCATGTTGATAACACAGCATCGATTGGTACGTTTAAAATTGTATCTGAATCAGGTATTGGAGCAGGTACTCGTCGTATTGAGGCAGTGACAGGAAAAGCAGCTTATGAATATATGCAGGAACAAATTGGTCAATTAAAAGATGCAGCTAGTCTATTAAAATCGAATACAAAAGACGTTGTTTCTCGTATTGAAACTTTACAATCAGATTTAAAACAATCACAAAAAGAAAATGAATCACTTTCTTCAAAATTAAGCAATATTGAAGCAGGAAATATTAGTAATAGTGTGAAAGAAGTAAATGGAGTGAAATTCGTTGCTGCTAAAGTAAATGGAGCAGATATGAATAGTCTCCGTACGATGGTTGACGATCTTAAAAATAAAATTGGATCTGTTGTTGTATTACTTGGATCTGCTAATGATGGAAAAGTAAACTTAATTGCTGGTGTTACAAAAGATTTAGTTGGCCAAGGATATCATGCAGGAAATCTAATTAAAGAAGCTGCTACAATTTGTGGCGGCGGAGGCGGAGGCCGTCCAGATATGGCTCAAGCTGGTGGTAAAGATCCTGCAAAATTAGACGAAGCTGTTGCTTTTGTTGAAAAATGGATGAACACGATTTCAAAATAAAACAAAAATCGTGTACAATAACAGAAATAAAAATTTTTAGCTGATTCGTAACTGTCCAATAAAAATGGTACAATGTAATTAGCTAAAAATATACGGATAAGTGGGGTGCTTTGTATGGATTCATTTGATAAAACGATGAAGTTTAGTTTGCAAGATGAAGGTCAAGATATACGAGTTAATGAAGTTTTGTTAAAGGTTCATGACGCGTTACAAGAAAAAGGCTATAATCCAATCAATCAAATAGTAGGATATTTACTATCAGGTGATCCTGCATACATTCCTCGTCATAATGACGCAAGAAGTATGATGAAAAAGCTAGAGCGCGATGAAATAATCGAAGAACTAGTTAAATCATACTTACAACAACATCGTGGAGAATAATTAATGAGGGCACTTGGGTTAGATGTAGGAACTAAAACAATTGGTGTAGCTGTAAGTGATGCTCTAGGTTGGACAGCTCAAGGCATTGAGACAGTTCGAATTAACGAAGAACGTCAGAAATTTGGACTAGACCGACTGAAAGAAATCATCGACAGCTACGAAGTTGAAAAAATAATAGTAGGTTTACCTAAAAATATGAACGGAAGTATTGGAGAACGCGGTGAAGCTTGCAAGCGTTTTGGAAAAATGGTTGAAGAAGAATTCAATCTTCCGGTTATACTATGGGATGAAAGACTTTCAACGATGGCTGCTGAACGTTTACTAATTTCTGCTGACGTAAGTCGTAAGAAAAGAAAGCAAGTAATCGATAAAATGGCAGCAGTAGTTATTTTACAAAACTACTTAGATAGTATAAAGTGATAAAGAAGAGTGGAGCTTGGCCGATTACTGGGCAAACTCCACATATTCACTTTTATACTTGTACATAAAAGGATTAAAATAATAGAGGTGATATAAATGGAACACGGTGAAGACAGACAAATTACAATCATCGATGAGGAAGGTAATGAGATTCTTTGTAATATTATTATGACTTTTGAATCAGATGACTATGGTAAATCATACGTAATTTACAGCCCAGTAGGACAAGAGTTTGATGAAGATGGAGATCCAATCTATCATGCTTCTAGCTTCATTCCTGCAGAAGACGGTGAAGATGGAGAGTTATATCCAATCGAATCTGACGAAGAATGGGAAATGGTTGAAGAAGTATTAAATACTTTCTTTGATGAAGAAGAAGGAGAATAATATTCTCGAATTTAAAAAATGCTAATCACTTATAAGGTGTTTAGCATTTTTTTTATGTAGAAAATTGCCGATTCACCACTTATTTGTAGTATACTATAACGTGGAAAAGGAGGTTGGTAACTTGACTTATAATGAATTTAATCAAAATGGATTCAATAATTCAACTAAAAAAGGCAGAGGTATTCGTATTTTTACATATCTTATCATTGCTTTAATTGTTTTAGTTGGAGCAGGCTTTGCTACATATAAATATATGTTAAAACCTGTTAATGCATCCGATAAACAAATTAAATTAGTAACAATTCCTGAAGGAAGCTCAGTTGATAATATTGCAGCAATTTTCAAAAAGAAAAACTTAATAAAAAATACAACAATTTTTAAACTATATGTGAAATTGCATAACAACGCTAGTCTTAAATCAGGCAACTATCATTTTAGTGAAAATCAAGGAATCTCAACAATTGTAAACCACCTACAAGTAGGGGGGAAATACCAAGTAGCTGTTAAGGATTTAATGATTCCGGAAGGATCTCAATTAAAGGAAATCGCTGCGATTATTGCAAAAGAATTTAAATTAGATGAAGCGAATGTATTTAAACAGTTAAATGATAAAGCATTTATCCAAGGTTTACAAAAAAAGTTTCCGCAATTATTAACAAATGAAATCTTTAAAAAAGGAATTAGATATCCACTAGAAGGATATTTGTACCCTTCGACTTATATGTATGGGGATTTCACACCAAGCTTAGAGCAAATTATTACGCCAATGTTAAATGAAACAGTGAAAATTTTAGATCAATATAAAGTTGAAATGACTAACAAAAAGCTTACACCACATCAAACTTTAACGATGGCTTCGTTAATTGAGGAAGAAGCTACAGGTACTACAGATCGAAAGTTGATTTCAAGTGTGTTTTACAATCGACTGAAAGTAAATATGCCTTTACAAACAGATCCAACTGTTTTATATGCTTTAGGTAAACATAAACAACGTGTATTATATAAAGATTTAGAAGTTAAATCTCCTTATAACACTTACTATGTAAAAGGATTACCGGTTGGACCAATCGCAAGTGCTGGAGTAGATAGTATTGTTGCTGCGCTTGAACCTGCTAAATCAGATTATCTATATTTCCTAGCTGATAAAACAGGTAAAGTAATCTTCACTAAATCATTAGCAGAGCACAATACTGAAAAAGAAAAGCATATAAAATAAAAAATTGGAAATACTTGTATACAAAATATTAAATTCCTCAGTAGTACAAATAGTCTACTGAGGAATTTTGTAAATCAAAAAATAGTGTAAGCGTTGCAACAATTCTTGGTACTAGCCAAGGGTCTTTTTTTTATGTTAGAATATTACGGGTCTAAAAAATTCAGATACACAGAAATTTTACTTACACCTTGTTTTAAACAAGGTTGTATTTCTATTGGAGGCTTTATAAGCAATGAATGACGTTTTAGTTCGTCAATACTTGGCGAATTTTTATAAACATAGAGAACCTTTTATAGAAGAAATGGAAACATATGCATTGGAGCATCATGTACCAATTATGGATAAAGCAGGCATGGAATTTATGCTTGGTTTACTTTATTTAATACAGCCAACTTCAATACTTGAAATTGGAAGTGCAATTGGCTACTCGAGTATTCGAATGGCAAAAGAGTTTCCAAATGTAAAGATTGTTACAATGGAGCGAAATGCAGAAAGAATTCGAAAAGCAAAAGAGTTTATTGGTCGAAGTGATTACGGTGATCGAATTCTACTTTTAGAAGGGGACGCTCTACTTTTAAAAGAAAAATTGCCTGACAATCGACAATTTGATGTTATTTTTATCGACGCAGCTAAAGCTCAGTATCAGCGATTCTTTGAATTATATGAGCCGTTATTATCAGATAGAGGTGTTATTATATCGGATAATGTACTATTTAAAGGTCAGGTTGCTGAAAGTGCGGATTTAGTTGATAATCGACGCAAGAAAGCTTTAATAAAAAGAATTCAAAACTACAATGAATGGCTAATGAACCACCCAAAGTATGATTCAACAATTATGCCGATTGGTGATGGAGTTGCTATTAGTAAGAGAAGGGGAGTTAATAATGATGAAGCCTGAATTATTAGTTACGCCAACTAACCTAAATGATATAGATAAATTAGCTGATGCTGGAGCAGACGCAGTTATTATTGGTGAACAACGCTTTGGATTACGCTTAGCGGGTGAATTTAATCGTGAAGCTGTAAAAGAGGCAGTAGAAATTGCACATAAAAAAAATGTAAAAGTATATATAGCTATGAATGGCGTATACCATAATGAAATTCTTGATGAAATAGAAGACTACATTGCATTTTTAAGAGATGCAAATGTTGATGCGATTGTTTTTGGTGACCCAGCAGTCCTTATGTCGGTACGTCAGATTGCACCAAACATGCAGTTACATTGGAACACAGAAACAACAGCAACTAACTGGTTTACATGTAATTACTGGGGTAAACGTGGGTCAAAACGTGCTGTATTAGCTAGAGAACTAAGCTTTGAAGCTGTTGCTGAAATTAAAGAAAATGCGAATGTAGAAATCGAAGTACAAGTACATGGAATGACGTGTATGTTCCAATCTAAACGTTCTCTAGTAGGTAATTATTTTGAATACCAAGGTAAAAACTTAGAGATTATTCAACAAAAGAAATATGAAGAAAATATGTTCTTAGTTGACCATGAACGGAATAACAAATATCCGATTTTTGAAGATCAAAACGGAACTCATATTATGAGTCCAAACGATATTTGTATTATTAATGAGCTAGAAGAATTAGTTGATGCAGGTATAGATTCATTCAAAATTGACGGTGTCTTAAAATCTTCGGAATATATTGTTGAAGTAACTAAATTATACAGACAAGCGATTGACCTATGTGTAGATGACCGTGAAGCATATGAAGAAATCAAAGACGAACTTTTCGATAAAATTGAGGCAATCCAGCCAGTAAACAGACCACTGGACGCAGGATTCTTCTTCAAGGAAACAGTTTATTAATAGAGCTTTTGAACAGGTAAGGTAGAGAAAACTGGATTTGTAAGAGTTTTAGAATTCTGGGCTCACAATCCTGTATTAAAGAGGAGGATAAATGATGGCAATTGGACAATTAGATAAAATAGTTGATGGCAAACGTGTGATCGTGAAAAAACCTGAGCTATTAGCACCAGCTGGTAATTTAGAGAAATTAAAAATTGCAGTAAGATATGGCGCAGATGCTGTATTTATTGGTGGTAGAGAATTTGGTTTACGTTCGAATGCAGATAACTTCTCTTTAGAAGATATGGCTGAAGGGGTAGAATTTGCAAATAAATTTAATGCGAAAATTTATGTAACAACAAATATTTTTGCTCATAACGAAAACATGGACGGATTAGTTGAGTATTTGCAAGGAATTGAAGCAGCAGGAGTTACAGGTATTATCGTAGCTGACCCTTATATTATTGAAACATGTAAAGAGGCTGCTCCTAAACTAGAAGTACATTTAAGTACACAACAATCTTTATCAAACTATCGTGCTGCACAATACTGGAAAGAAGAAGGTTTACACAGATTAGTATTAGCACGTGAGACAAGCTATGAGGAAATTAAAGAGATTAAAGAAAAAGTAGACGTTGAAATCGAAACATTTATTCACGGAGCAATGTGTATTGCATACTCTGGTCGTTGTACTTTAAGTAATCATATGACTGCACGTGATTCAAACCGTGGTGGATGCTGTCAATCTTGTCGTTGGGACTATGATTTAGTTCAAACTGAGTCTCAGAACCCAGATTCAATGGAAAATGCTTTATTTGCTGAAGAAGATTCTCCATTTGCAATGAGCCCTAAAGATTTAAATTTATTACGTTCAATTCCTAAGTTTATTGAAATTGGTGTAGATAGTTTAAAAATTGAAGGTCGTATGAAATCAATTCATTATGTGGCAACAGTTGTATCTGTTTACCGTAAAATAATTGATGCATATTGTGCTGACCCTGATAACTTTGAATTCAAAGAAGAGTGGGTTGAAGAACTAGATAAATGTGCTAATCGTGACACTGCTTCTTCATTCTTTGAAGGGTTCCCAGGAATGAAAGAACAAATGTATGGAAATCATAGCAAAAAAACAACGTATGATTTTGCAGGTCTTGTATTAGACTATGATGAGCAAACAGGAATCGCAACAATCCAACAACGTAACTACTTTAAACCAGGTGATCAAATTGAATTCTTTGGTCCAGAAATCGAAAACTTCAAACAAACAGTTGGTGTAATTGTGAATGAAGAAGGTACAGAAGTAGATGCTGCAAGACACCCATTAGAAATTATAAAAATTAAAGTAGATCAAAAAGTATATCCTTACAACATGATGAGAAAAAAGTTAGTTTGATAAGAAAGAGGGATTGAAGTATGGGGAATAAGCCCATTGTAATTGGAATTGCCGGAGGGACTGGCTCTGGTAAAACTTCTGTAACAAAAGCAATCTATGATCAATTTAAAGGTCATTCAATTTTAATGATACAGCAAGATTCTTATTATAGAGACCAAACTCATTTGCCAATGGAAGAAAGATTAAAAACAAATTATGACCATCCATTAGCATTTGATAATGATTTGTTTATTGAGCATATCAAAGAATTATTGCAATATAAAGCAATTGAGAAACCTGTATATGACTATACAATTCATACAAGATCTTCAGAAACAATCCCTGTAGAGCCAAAAGAAGTTATCATTTTAGAAGGTATTCTAGTATTAGAAGACGAGCGTTTACGTGACTTAATGGATATAAAAATATTCGTAGATACGGATGCTGACTTACGAATCCTTCGTAGAATACAACGAGATATAAAAGAACGTGGAAGAACAGTTGATTCTGTAGTGGATCAATATGTAAATGTTGTACGACCTATGCATAATCAATTCTGTGAACCATCAAAAAAATTCGCCGACATTATTATACCCGAAGGCGGTCAGAACTTTGTGGCTATTGATTTAATGGCTACAAAAATTCAGACTATACTTGAAAGAGTAAGTGTATTATAATACCTTCATATGAGAGAATAATTCCTAAAAATAATTTTGGAAAGATGGAGAAGCATAAACTTCTTCATCTTTCTATATAAAAGAATGCGTTTTCAAAACTTGAATGTTTCATTAATTATTCTCATACACTGTTTGTACAACCATTGTATAAACATATATTTAGAAGTTCTACATAAAGAAACGGTGGATACTAAAAGGAGTGTACAAAAATGGCTAACGAAAAAAAATTCCCTATGACTTTAGCTGGGAAGCAAAAATTAGAACAAGAATTAGAAAACTTAAAAACAGTAAAGCGTGCTGAAGTAGTAGAGCGTATTAAAATCGCTCGTAGTTTCGGTGACCTTTCTGAGAACTCTGAATACGATGCTGCAAAAGATGAGCAAGCATTTGTTGAGGGGCGTATTACAACTTTAGAAAATATGATTCG
This sequence comes from Bacillus sp. AFS002410, assembly GCF_002556365.1. Taxonomy (NCBI): domain Bacteria; kingdom Bacillati; phylum Bacillota; class Bacilli; order Caryophanales; family Bacillaceae; genus Bacillus; species Bacillus sp. AFS002410. The sequence goes on along the minus strand of NZ_NUEU01000106.1, from coordinate 4,918 downwards.
TAATGCTGAAATTATTACTGAAAGCAACGAAGCATCAGATACAGTAACTTTAGGTAAATCTGTAACTTTCTTAGAATTACCAGCTGGTGACGAAGAAACTTACACAATCGTAGGTAGTGCTGAGGCTGACCCATTTGAAGGTAAAATTTCAAACGATTCACCAATTGCTAGAAGCCTATTAGGTAAAACAGTTGGTGAAGAAGTAACTGTTAGTACTCCAGGTGGAGATATGCAAGTGAGAATTACTGCTGTTAAATAATTTGATTTGTTTAACAATTTAATAGTTTGAAAAGAGAACACCCCGTCTACACTGTAGATGAGGTGTTTTTTTATGCATAGACGGATAAAAGCCATTTTAATTATATTTACGTTATTATTTTCTTTAATCCTATACAGATGTTTAGATATAGGTGTACTTAATCAAAAGGATTTTGGGCCACAGAAGGTAAACTTAATTGAACGAAGCGTTGCTCAAAGGACTTTTCAATTTCGAATTGATAATGGTCGTGGAAAAATACTGGACCGTAATGGAAAACTATTAAGCGCAGCCTATACCCCAAAAGTTATATTATTTCCCTTTTTAAAAACTATTAATTGGCCGATTGAAAAATTATCTCAAATCACAGGAGTATCGGTTACAAATATAAAAAAACAGTTTAATGATAAAAAAGAACCTTTTACACTGGATGGGATTAAGAAGACATTAACATCTGAAGAAATTGACGAAATCAATAATTTACATGTTTCTGGTTTAATTTCAATGCTGTCACAAGATAAAGACGATAAACAGTTAGCAGAGCATTTAATAGGAATTGCAAGAGAAAATAAAGAACAATATGAAAAGCAGTATGAGAGTGATCGAGATTATAAACCTAAGGAATTTGGAGTAATTGGGTTAGAAGCTCAGTTTGAAGATTTCCTAAAATCTGATGGCACATCTAATCTAATGCTTCATGTAGACAATTTAGGTAAACCAATGTTCGGAAATGAAGTAAAGTATGCCAAGCCAAGTAACCCCTTTTATCCAGTTTCCCTTTCTACAACACTGGATAAGAATTTACAGCAAATACTAGAACAAACCGTTGACCAAGCTAAACTTAAAAAAGGTGCAGCGGTACTAATTGACGTGAAGACAAACAAATTATTAGCTATGGTAAGTCGACCTACTATGGATTTCCAAAATTTATTTTCTCAAAATGACAATACAGCAACGAATTATGCATTATTAGCTAGTACTCCTGGATCTGTTTTTAAAACAGTAGTAGCGGCTGCTGCGATTGATCAAGGAATTGTGAAAGATAATCAAATGTTTAATTGTAATAATAATCTAGTTGGGAAATACGAAGACGAAGAGAAAAAAAGAAAAGGTAATTTAAACTTCCAACAAAGCTTTTATGAAAGCTGTAATTACACATTTGGACAATTAGGAAAGCAATTAACTTTAAAAAATAAAGATATGTTTCAAACTTATGCTAAAAAGCTAGGCTTAGATGGCCCCGTAGGTTGGACAGGTTCGGTTTATCACGAGGCTAGTTTTAGTCAATTTCAAAATGAGGGAAAACCAACTTATTTTGTAGGAAACAATTTAAGTGATAAACTCTTAAATTCATCCATTGGACAGCAGGATGTGAAAGTTTCACCTCTTGCAGTAGCCAATATGATGGCGACAATAGCACGTGGCGGAAGTCCAAAACAAGTAAAAGTTGTAGATTCCGTGTTATATAAAAATGGTACGGAAATGTTTAAATTCCCAGATCAAACATTGGCAGATGATTATTTAGCTCCAGATTCAATGGAAAAATTAAGAGAGCTATTAAGAGGAGTAGTAACGGATGTTAAAGGAACTGGAAGTAGATATGCTAGTTTACCGTATACATTAGCGGGTAAAAGTGGTACTGCAGAAACAAAAGTAGTCGATGGTAAAATAGTCGAACAAAACAAATGGTTCGCGGGATATTTTCCATATGACAAACCAAGATATGCATTTGCAGTAGTTAGTTTAAATGTTTCTAACGAAGTCACATCTACGTCTGATACTGTTACAAATTTAGTGAAATCTATTTATAACTTTGATAAAAGCCACACTAAATAACTTTTTTTCTTAATTAACTCTATGATAAAATAGGGAAAATTAGTTGTTTTTGGAGGATTTTGTCAATGTCTTCGATTGAAACAAACAGAAGGGTCCAAAAGTTAAGAAGTGTGCGAAGAGGGAATTATTTTTACCGTTTACTACTTATTCCACTTCTTTTTGGAATTATCTATTTAGGGATAAAAATTGCGCTACCAATCATTAAGCAAGAAAAAATGGAGCCTAAAACTGCAAAAGCTGAGCTAACTACATCAGTCCAAGAACCAAAGCAAATGACGGATATACCGAATCCTTATCAAGCCAAATATCGCGAAAAAGTAAATGAGATTATTCGAGATTCAGTAAATGATGAAAATATAATCGAGTCGACTGTGAAAGAATGGAAGCCTAATATAACGAAGCAAATTGAACCGCATATAGTTCGGTATAGTTATAAATCTCAAGACTTCTACGAAATGGAAGAAGCAGTTTCAAAAGCCACTTCTTTAACAAAAGAAGATTTCTCCGTGTGGCATCTCGGTAAAGGATACGATCTTCAAAGTATAAAAGTATATATAGCCACAAATGACTTAAGCTATAAATATGTCGTTTACTTACACTGGGTTGAAAAAGAAGGATGGCTCCCGATACTAGTCCAGGAAGTAAAGGCTTTAAAGTATTAAATACGGGTTTCATTCTGAAAGATGAAAGGTATGTCTGTATATGTTAAAATGATTAAAGTTTGATAGAAAGTAGGGAATAAAAGAATGAAAATAGCTATTATTGGAGCAATGGAAGAAGAAGTACATGTATTACGTGATAAATTAGATAACCTGAAAAAAGAAGAAATTGCAGGTTCAGAATATAATATTGGTACATATGAAGGTAAACAAGTAATTTTATTAAAGTCTGGAATCGGTAAAGTTAATGCAGCAATGGCAACTGCAATTCTTTTAGAAAAATATCAGCCAGACGTTGTAATTAATACAGGTTCTGCTGGTGGACTTCATACTGACTTAAATGTTGGTGACGTTGTTATCTCAACAGAAGTGCGTCATCATGACGTAGACGTAACTGCATTTAATTATGAATACGGTCAAGTTCCAGGTATGCCAGCAGCATTCCCATCAGATGAAAAATTAAAGTCTATTGCTAAAAAATGTGCTGAAAAGATTAGTGGAATTCAAGTTGTTGAAGGACTAATCGTAACTGGTGACTCATTTATGAACGATCCTGTTAGAGTTGAGTACGTAAAAGGAAAATTTGGTGACCTTCATGCTGTAGAAATGGAAGCAGCTGCAATAGCTCAAGTTTGTTATGCCTTTAAAGTACCGTTTGTTGTAACGCGTGCATTATCAGATATTGCGGGTAAAGAATCAGATATTTCATTTGATCAATTCATTCATACTGCAGCAGTAAATTCAACATTAATGGTAGAGGAAATGATTAAAGCTTTATAATTCTGTTAGGAAGGATGTCTTTATAGGCATCTTTCTTTTTTTGTTGAAAAATGAGTTTGTCAATTAAGGCGTAATATTTTTCAACGTAAAGGAAGTTGTATGTAGTTGATTTCCACTACAGGATTCCTCGCTTTCCATGGGGCGAGACCTGAGCCTCCTCGGCAAGCCGAGGCCACTGAAAAACAGTCAATTTTATTTACTGTTATCAATATGCGGAAAATCGCCTTTTCCTTTATAAACTTCTATTTTTCTTCCTTCATTAAGGTCAGTATTCGTTTTAAATTAACTGCGAATATGGCCATTGCCCCTTGCATTTCCAATCCTAATAGACCCGAGGAATTTGCTACATTGTACCCGTGTCTGTGTTTTAATTCACTATTTTTTGCTTCAATTTTATAGCGTTCTTTCGATTTCTCCTTGAAATATTCGCTCTCTTGAAATTGTGCATGTTCTTTGTGTTCAGTTGATTTAATTGTTACACTATACGTTTTACTTTTGGCACCTTCTTTATAACATCCATCTTTAAAGGCACATTTTTTACACTTTTCAATATCAAAGTAATACATATCACGTGGATTTTTTTTCTGATTTTTTCTTTCTAGTCTTCTTTTTCGAATTGCCATATGACCTGCCTTACAAACGTACATCTCCGCATCCTTATTGTATTGAAATTCGTCTTCTTTTTTACGTGTTCCATGTGTAATCGTTGGGTTTAATTTCGAAACTAATTGTAACTCATTTTTATTTGCGTATTGAAGATTATCAATCTCTGAATAGGCTGTATCACCAATGACTGTATCAATTTGCATTCCTGTTCCACGGCTTTTTTCAATTAATGTTTGTAGGTATTTTCCATCATTTTTTTCACCAGTAGTAACCAATGCAGCTGTAATAAGACGCTCTTCGTTCATCGCAATATGTGTTTTATAACCAAAGAATGAGGTATCAGCTGATTTGTGACCAATTCTTGCGTCTGGATCCTGTGAAAATTCAAGGTTACCTTCGTAATCTTCTACAATTTCTTTTAGATAGTTCAGTTTTTCTTTTACTTTCGGATATTCACGAATCGCTTCTTCTTTTTCAACAACTTGAATGACTTTTTCACAATAGGCAAGTTCTTCAACAATGTCATCAGTTGTTGGCTTTTGAGGAAATTTTTCTTTCATTCCCTCGTTGATTTGATAGACAGATCTTCGAAGGAGTTTAGATTTCTCCATTAAAAATTCTTTTGGTGACTTTTGATTAAATCGTGCTCTTGTATGAGTTGCATCCACTATAATGGAAGTACTATTGATTAGTTCTTTTTCGAGTGCGATTTCGACTGTTTTATTGATCAGCATGTCTAATAATTCAACATCTTTTAGACGAAGCTTACGAAATTTCGTTA
>NZ_NUEU01000105.1:0-45139 GCF_002556365.1 Bacillus sp. AFS002410 | reverse complement strand
GCACATGCATGCGTTAGTTCTTAAGTTTGTATATTCTCTAGACAAGGTATCCTATAATGTGTAACGCTTTTAAATACGCCTGGAATTCATAGTTATGCATGTCATGTTTATCTTCGTCTATTGCATGTCCCTCAAGAATCATCATAATATAATGAAATACCACAGATGGAACATACCCAGTAACCACTGAATAAACATCATCCATTGGATATTGTAAATCTTTAGATTGTAAAAAAATTAATACTGTATTTATATCATCATACTCTTTTTGTTTGTCAACATCACTGAGAGCATCATCATTTAAGATATTATTATATATCACTTCATAAAGTTCTTTTTCATCGTCCATTAGTAACTTTGTTACAATATCCCCGTTAATTTTATAACCTGCACAAATATCATCAAAATAAATATAAGGGTCATTCTTCAATTCCTGAAAATCCATTTTATCTATATCCTCAGCTTGAAATTTTTGTTTCAAAATAGAGTTTATTTCTTTTAATGAATGTTTTCTAATGGTTAAATTAGAACTTTGATATTTTCTATATAACTCTTCAATCATTGTTCTGTCTCCTTTAAACTTTGGTTCTAAAGTAAATTATACAGTCCATAACGACGACTGTAACTTGGGGGAATTTCGCCATTTTTACATAGATTTTCAGATAAAGTTATTCAACTAAACTGCCATTTAGCTGCATAAAAAACGATCCTTCGTTATGGAAGAATCGTATGCTTTAGTTACCTTATGTATAATAAACCAATGTCCCAATGCCAATAAAAAAAACACCAAGAATTCCAGTCCAAACTGAAAATTTAAACTTATTAAAATGTCCTAATTTGAAAAAATCATCTTTTACTACTCGCTGTTGGTCAGGTGATTGAAAAGCTCCAATAAATATTCCTGAAATAAGTAAAAAAATTGCACCTAGTATAAAGCAGATTTTTACCAACTCAATATCTTCCTCTCGTTGTTATTTTTTACCAATAAACTCCATATAGTTATTTTCTACATTATGTTCCTCATTCCTTCAATATTAAAGTTGGGTTATTAAAATCTTGATATAATAGCATTAATTAGTTCTTAAAGTAAAAAGTGTCTTTAATTAGTGTTAATTAACCCAAAAAATATACGAATTCTAATTCAACTAAACTGCCAATTAGTTGCAAATGTTTCACTTACCAAAAAAGAATTTTATACTTTCTAATCCATTAAGAAAACCACCTAAAAAAGGTGGCCTTAAATATACTACCGATGAATATTCTTCCCATCATAACTAAACAAAGCAGACTTATTCTCAATATTTGTCTCTAAATGTACCCCTCTACCCCACAACCCCATTTTTTTAACATAACACTACCTTTTTTCTTAATTATTTTATTGTTTCAATTTATTAAAGTATCTTTAACATCCTCTAATTATTTAATCCGTATTTTTCCTTAATGCATTAATTCTTTGTGCATAAGCAATTTACCCTTCTTAGATCTATCCTGTCATTTAGGAAAAAAGAGGATGTTCAAATACTGATCATCTTCTTTTATTTGTTGAAATATTTGGGGCCTTTTTTTTCAATAAGTGGCATTTAATAAAAGTATAACTTGCTAGTTTTAAAGTATTTTGTACTTTCTTATTTTAAACTTCATACCTCTTCAGAAATACATTTAAAATCAATTTTCAGTGTAAATCTAACTTTAAACTGATCCTATAAACAAAGAATCAGAGAAATAAAGGCTAGTAAAACCAACTTAGATTACTAAATTAATACTCTTGTTTATCAAAAAAATAATATCCGATTATAAAAAAAACGATCATGTATCCTAATAGCATGAAAAAATGATTTAGATTGAATAAAAGTGTTCCACTTGATAACCATTCGTGTGACCAGTTCAAATAATTGGAAAAAAGTATATTATTAAGACCTGAAATAAATAGAGTCAATATTTGTATACCGATATACACTAAAATTCCGCTGATCAGAGCTGTACTGCTACTTTTAAAAAATTGCACCACAAAGGTTGCGAAAACCATAAAAACAACAGCTGGAATAACATCCACAAAATAAGCACTTATCACATATAAAGTATGGTCAATGTGTAATTTTAATATCATACTTGAAATAATTGAAACCAATAACGCCATTACTAAGCAACTAATAATATAAAAAGCAATTGCTATATTTTTTGAAATAAAAACTTTTAAACGACTTATCGGTCGAATCAATACTAATTTCATTGTTCCGTCCGCTACTTCTCCAGAAAAAAGTTCTGCAGATACCATAAATATAAATAATGGTAATAGTAAATTCGTTAGTATACTTAAGATAATGGAAGGATAATCTATAGAATCCATCGCTATAAAAATTAATTTTTGTTTAATTGAAGAGATAAAGAATGCAGGTAAGAAGCTGATCAAAGCTATTAAAAGTAAAGAGACAATTGTCTTTTTTTTCAAAAAAAGCTTCTGTGTTTCGTTTAAAACATTACCAACCAATATATACATTATTTTAATACCTCTTTTTTTATTGAGGACATATAAAATTCCTCTAATGAATTAAACTCTTTTTTTATTTCAGAAATTTCTCTTCCATTATTCACTAGTTCTCCATAATGGATAATGGCAACTCTACTACACATAAGTTCAATTTCATGGACAAGATGACTAGAAATAAAAAATGTAATTTGTTGTTCTTTAGCTAATTTTATTATTAGATTTCTCATTTCAATGGTACCTTCTATATCGAGACCATTTGTGGGTTCATCTAATATAACGAACTTAGGATTTGATAACAGTGCTATAGCTAAAGCTAGTCTTTGTTTCATACCTAATGAAAAATTTCTGACTTTCTCGTTTTTATATTCTTTTATTTTAACGACGTCGAGAATCTCATCAATATCCGATTCGCTTACTGACTTATAAAATCTTGTTGCTATTTTCAAATTATTATAAGCGGTCATAAATAAATATAAATCAGCTGTTTCAATTATCGATCCAACATGTTTTATAGCTTCTTCAAAATTTTCATGCAAGTTTGTTCCAAATATGTTCACGGTCCCAGATTGAATTGTATTTAATCCGACTATCGCCTTCATTATTGTTGTTTTGCCTGCTCCATTAGGCCCAAGAAATCCAAAAACTTCACCTTTATAAACTTCAAAGTTTATATTTTTAACTCCTCTACCATTTTTATATATCTTTGTTACATTATTGACCTCAAGAATTTTTTCCATATATGCCTCCATTTAGAAAAGCCAAGTGCCTATGTCAATGCCAGACCAATTAAGATGTTTTTCTCGAATATTTAGCTACTATTAAGGTGCTAAAATATAGAAATTTGAAATAAAAATGAGTTTGTTTTTTTCATGTTCAACCATAAATTTGAAAAACAAAGAGGGGGAGATCCGAAAGCTAAGCTTTTGGATTGCTCCCAATCTCATTAATATTATTCTCTATGATCTTCTTTAAAATGGCTAGTGATAACCTTTACTTTTTTACCAGATAAGTTAATATTATCTGGAGTTGTTTTGTTTATGTTTGATAAATCTAGATTTACATTAATTTCGATGCTGTGAGCTTTACCTTTAGCATCTGTACCATTTATTACGATTACAGCATCTTGGTGATTAATAATTTTATTTTGATTAAGATCTACATTAGATTTCACACTGTTTATTGTAATATCGCTCTGAAGTTGTGGAATTAAATTTTTAAAATTTTCTACATCCGTAAATTGCTCATCTTTGTTATATTCTTTGTTATTATCCATTTCGTGATGAGATTCACCAGCTTTTGTCAAAGCAATTGATGCAAATGCATTTACTAATGGAGTAACTTGATTTTTATCCATTGCAATTGTTAATTTTGAACCATCTTGATTAGCTGTTACATTATCTTTCATATTTCCAACTAAAGAGTCAATGATAACTCCCACACTTTTTTGTATTTGAGGGTTCAATTGATCATGATGGTCTTTAAATTTTTCAAATTCATTTTCATGAACTAAATATTGATTACTGCTACTTGATTTCGTAATTTCTTTTCCACCTTGATTGTAGGAATCAATTGTTACAGACTTAGTTCCTACTGTAACCGTCTTTGTGCTGCTAGAAGCATTTTCTTTTTGGTTTTGTTTTATCTTCGTGCTAGCATCAAATAATTGATTTCCATTATCCTTAACAGCAACATGTAAAGCAACTGTTTCATTTGTTAATTGCTTAGTTTGTATTACAGCTTCTTTATATGCTTCATAACCAGATACTTGAGAGGCATTAGCAAAAACCGTACCTCCTAGTAAAGCTCCACCAATTGTAAGACTTGAAAGGATCATAAGATTTTTTTTCTTCATAACCATTTCCTCCATTTACTTATTTTAATTAAAGTATTTTAAATAAATTCTTTTCTCGTCCTAGTTCAACCAAAAAAAGAAGTAGCATTTATGTATTTCTAATCTAAAAGGTTGAGTTGGACACTTAAATCATTTTAAACAAGAAAACAATTTCATAAACAAATAAGAAAGTAACTTAGGTAACATTGTTATAATCTAATTACATATACATCACCACCTATTATAGAGATTCTTTAATACCGATAATACTAGCGGTTATCAAAGCCTCTTTAACTTTAAATAGATATTTAGCATTACAATTAGATACGATACAAAATTAAAATGAAAACTTGATGAAAATATGTTCCATTTCTATTTAATTTTTGGAGTATACAAAAAAGAACTTCAATTAAACTGCCAGTAACTTCAATAAAAATAAAAAAAGCCCTTCACAAGGAATTTGATTCCATTAGGAAAACCTCTTTTATCCAAAATAAAAGAGGTTTTCCTTTTGAAAGAAATGTGTGGATCAACGAAAATAAATATTTAGCAATATGCAAAGTAAACTAAGATCATAATTTCAAATTAAGACAGTTTCCGTTTTTGGAAAATAGAATGTTGAAAGTTCATCTTCACTTGCTATTAACTTTTTTAATATGTCCACTATGTGAAAAATACACACAATTCGGTGATCAATATGCATTTACTTTTTCCAGCATTATTGTAAATTTTTTTAACCAGTCCTTAGGAAACTGCTTATTGTAATTATATGGACCGTTCATTAGGATTGGGATATCTGAAAAGGCTCTCTTATACTAGTTTACTAGCTTTAATCATTGGATTTTGGTATTTCACTGAACCAACTGTAAACGTAATAAGAATTGAGACAAAACGAGTAGTTGGAATACATTCTTTAAATCATTGCACAAATTTTCACATTAAACTTTAGTTAAAATTTAATGTGAAAAATTATAATTTCATTAAGTTTATTGACAAATATAAGACGGTGAAATACACTTCGTACAACGATAATGATTATCAATATTACTGTTTAAAATTTAGGGAAATTAATTTGTTAAAGAAAATTTTTATCTAAAAACTATTCTTATATCAATCTCTTTACTAGTATTAATAACAGTTATTGTTTGGCAAGGATTAAATTTTCACGGTAATCCTGATCCTACCTCTAAAAATTTAATACCAGGTGCTGCTGTGATTAATACATCTATTCTTATTTTTCGTGAAGGGTTAGAAGCAATTTTAGTATTATCAGCTATTATTTCGGGATTAGTAAAAAAGAAACAGGATAATTATTGGAAACCTATTTCTGTAGGAGCAGGTGTATCTTTCTAAGCAACTATTGCAACATGGTTTATCGTAGTAGCAATTATTTCTTCTGTAAATGCTTCAGAACTTCATATTCAAGCTGCAACTGGAATATTAGCTGTTGTTGTTCTATTTGGTTCTTTCATAAGCTTTACTGGACAGGTTGGATTAACCTACATAATCGAAAAAAACAAAAAATAACAACAAATTCATTTGAAAGTGTTGCAAAAAATACATTTTGGTCCTTATTTTTACTGGGTCTTACTTCAGTTTATCGTGAAGGATTTGAGGTAGTATTATTTCTTCAAAATCTACGTATGAAATTAGGAAACGACGTAATTTTTTTTATTAAGCTTAGACTTCAGAATTAAAGGCATTAAATTTACAAATATCAATGTCTTTTTTTATTTGTTTAACATAATATAACTTTCATAATTAAATTAAAATACATATGTAATTGTGTTTTATGACCACATTTATTACTAAATTTTTTACTCCATAAAATCCATAATTAAAAAGCGCATTCTATTTTTCTACTAAAGAAATCGTTAACTAATATAAAAAAATCGATGAAATGTCATTCCTGTTATGCAACTAGTCATTGCTAGTGAGACTTTTTTAGCAAACAAAAACTGGATAGCTTTTAAAACTATCCAGTAATTTCTTTTTATCCAATTACATTATTACTCTTATTTCTTTTTATTTATTCATCACATTTTCAAAAACATTAACAAATTACATCACATATACTATTTCATTATTCCCTGGTATTGGCCCCACCTACGCCAAATACGATGATAGCCACACATGCCATCCAACCTACTATTTAGCATAACAGAAAACGCTTACATTTTCAATTTTTAGAATATTCGTTAAAAATATTTTAATAACTCGTGAATAACTGACTTTTCTTTTCCTTCATACACCATCAATCACTTTGTAATTTTTATGTGATATAACAGTTCTGTTTCCTTCAAACACCAATTCCGTTTTATTATCAATTATATTTACAATAACTGTATTTTCATTGACCTTTTCAACAATCCCTTTAATTCCATTCTTAAAAAATACATGTTCACCCAATCCAGCTATCTTTTTTGACTTAAATTTCATCATTTACTCCCCAATCTTAAACATTATTTTCCTTAGATTTACTACCATTGTTTTAGTATAATTTTTCTTCTTCACAATTAAAAACACCTTCATTAGTATAAAGATGAACATTTTAATTCGTACCAAGTTATCTAGATCCTTAATAAGTAATACGTCTAAATCCATTTTGTAATTCTAACTTAAACAAATAACCTAATGGACATTTTTCTTTCTTCGTTTCATACAATGATGAAAAGTTAAGAAGTAATGATTTTAATTACTTTTCTTACAAACTACTTTTTTATTATATTACCAAAATTTTAGATATAAATATAGTATTTATTTTGAATAATAGAATTTTAGGAGTGTAGCATCGTCTTTTATTTTTAACCAGCAGTTCATCCGAAAATTAATTTTGTATTACTAGAAACTAAAATAAAGAATATTATTAGGGGAATTCTACTCCATCTAGGATAATAACGAAACAAATAATTCACTTTGGCATCTGCCTCTTCATTTAATGTTAGGATGAGAAAGTAACTCTTGAACTACAATATAAGGGAATCCTCCATTTACTCGACTAACTACAAGTTGATCTCGTACATTTTCCCATGCCATATCAGTAACTTTATATTCCTTACCTTGTCGCTGGAATAGATACATATCTTCACGCATGACAAGATCTTTCGTTAAGTAGTTTCGTATGAATGAACTATCAGACTCTAACTCTCGTACTTCAAACATTTTTTCTCGTCCACTGCCAGGTTTAACACCTAATTCACGCATTTCTTGTTGGGATTATTTTATCGCTCTTCAATATCTTCAAACATTCTTAGTCCTAAATAATACGGGTTAATGCTTGTTTTTGATGGCTGAACTACTCCTGCATTAAGCTTTGCGTACTCAATCGCTTCATTTGAATCAAGATTTAGTTCACGCATTATTCTTATATGCCAATAACTTGCCCAACCTTCATTCATAATCTTAGTTTCAAGACATAGCCAAAATTACGCCATTAATTCAGCATACCTTTTTACGTTCCATCTAATTCACGACTATAATTTTGATTACATAAAAGTACGTAAGCAATATACTAAACATTCACCTTTCAATGAAGATTTTTCTATGTAGGCAGTGTTCACTTTAATTTTTTTAAATAATTTTCCAGGCATTTATTTGGCATTTTTTGAAATATTTTATAATACGAAAATTGCCCGATAATAGAAAAAACCCTCAACGCCAATAGCGTCAAGGGTTGATTTGATTAATACACTGACATGTATTGATCTCTCTCCCAAGGATGTACTTGGGTTCTAAAGATATCCCATTCGATTTCTTTTGCTTCAACAAAGTGTTCGAATAAGTGAGATCCTAAAGCACCTACGATAACTTCATCAGTTTTTAATAGCTCAAGAGCAGCTGCTAAAGTTGCTGGTAAATCGATGATACCAACTTCTTCGCGCTCTTCTTTAGACATAACGTAGATGTTACGGTCTACTGGAGCTGGAGCTTCTAATTTGTTTTTGATTCCGTCTAAGCCTGCTGCTAATAATACTGATAATGCTAAGTATGGGTTTGCAGCTGGGTCAACTGAACGTACTTCTACACGTGTACTTAAACCACGAGATGCAGGAATACGAATTAGTGGACTACGGTTTCTTGCAGACCAAGCAACGTAACATGGAGCTTCGTAACCTGGTACTAAACGTTTGTACGAGTTTACAGTTGGGTTTGTTACAGCTGTAAAGTTTGGTGCGTGTTTTAAGATACCTGCGATAAAGTGACGAGCAGTTTCGCTTAAACCTAGTTCACCAGACTCTTCGTAAAATGCGTTTTTGCCATTTGTAAATAATGATAAGTTACAGTGCATACCAGATCCATTAACACCGAATAATGGTTTTGGCATGAACGTTGCGTGTAAACCGTGTTTACGTGCGATTGTTTTTACAACTAATTTAAATGTTTGAATGTCATCACAAGCTTTGATTGCGCCAGCATATTTGAAATCAATTTCATGTTGTCCTGGAGCTACTTCGTGGTGAGAAGCTTCGATTTCAAAGCCCATTTCTTCAAGTTCAAGAACGATATCACGACGGCAGTTTTCACCTAGGTCAGTTGGAGCTAAGTCGAAATAACCACCTTTATCGTTTAATTCAAGAGTTGGTTCGCCTTTTTCATCTAATTTAAATAAGAAGAATTCTGGCTCAGGTCCTAAGTTGAAATCTGTGAAGCCTAAAGCTTCCATTTCTTTTAACATACGTTTTAAGTTATTACGAGGATCTCCTTCAAATGGAGTACCGTCTGCATTGTAGATATCACAGATTAAACGAGCAACTTTTCCTTTTTCAGCAGTCCATGGGAATACTACCCAAGTGTCTAAATCAGGGAATAAGTACATATCTGATTCTTCGATACGAACGAATCCTTCGATTGATGAACCGTCAAACATCATTTTATTGTCTAAAGCTTTTTCAAGCTGACTTACTGGAATTTCAACGTTTTTGATAATTCCTAGTAAATCCGTAAATTGTAAACGTATGTACTTTACGTTTTGTTCTTTTGAAATACGGAAAATATCTTCTTTAGTAAACTTAGCCATTATAAAAGTTCCCCTTTCGTATGCAACAAACAAAATTAGTCTAACACACTTTAAAATAGAAAAGTAGAGAGTTTCTACTTCCACTTTTCTATTTTTTTATTTTAAATTTTAGTGATTAGCAGTTTAAATATGTTTCTTTTTCCCATTCTGATACACGCAGTCGATATGCATCCCATTCTTCTTTTTTGTTTTGAAGGAAGGAATAAAATACGTGTTTTCCTAATACTTGCTGTAAAAATTCACTGTTTTCTAATTCTGTAACTGCTTCAAGTAAACTTCCAGGTAATGTTTCAATCCCTTCTGCTTTTCTTGTTACATCATCCATCTTATACAAGTTTTCACTGCGTTCAGATGGTGGAGTTAATTTTCTTTCAATCCCATCCAATCCTGCAGAAAGTAATACAGCTAAAGCTAAATATGGATTTGCAGATGGATCTGGATTTCGCACTTCGATTCGAGTACCTGCACCTCTTGCAGCTGGTATACGAATGGTACATGTTCGATTACTTTGTGACCAAGCTACATAGACTGGCGCTTCATAACCTGGAACTAAACGTTTATATGAATTAACAGTTGGATTTGTGACTGAAGCATTTGCTCGAGCGTGTGTTAATACACCTGCAATAAATTGTCGAGCTGTTTCAGATAATCCAATTGAATCATGTTGATCATAAAAGGCATTACCATTATCATTTCCTAGACTCATATGACAATGCATACCTGAGCCATTTTCACCGAAAATTGGTTTTGGCATAAATGTTGCAACTAAACCATGTTTTTCAGCAATTGTTTTAACTGTATATTTAAATAATTGAATATTATCAGCTGTTTGTAATCCTGGTGCGTATTTCCAATCGATCTCATGTTGACCGATTGCAACTTCGTGATGTAAAGCCTCAACTTCTAATCCTAATGCCTGAAGTGCTTTCGTAATTTCACGACGTATTGTAACTGTTTTATCTAGGGGAGCTACATCAAAATATCCACCGTTGTCATTTGGCACTAATTGATTTCCTTCTTTAGAAAATAAGAAGAATTCTGGTTCAGGGCCGACATTAAATGAAGTAAATCCTTTATCAGTTGCTTTTTCAATTGCTCGTTTCAGTACATTTCTTGGATCACCTTCAAACGGTGTCCCATCAGGGAAATGAACATCACAAATGAAAAGTCCAACTTTCTCTGTAACATCAACTTTCCAAGTATTTAAATCTGGAAAAAGCATCATGTCACTTGCTTCAATTTTCGTGAAGCCATTAATACTTGAGCCATCAAACATAGTTTCGTTTTTAAGTATTTTTTCAATTTGAGTAATCGGTAGTTCTAAATGTTTGAATACTCCTTCTATATCTGTAAAAAATAACTGTACAAACTCAAGACTATGCTTATCAACAGAATTTAAAATCGTTTCTTTAATCATTTATATTTCCCCCCATATAAATATAAAAGCTAGAAAAATCCGTTTTTAATCAATATCTTAATGAAAGAATCGAGACATATCTCCTTGGCGTAAAGAAGTTTTTCCTAATTTACCATTTTGATATAACTCTTGGCGAAGCATTTTTCGAAGCTGTTCATCTGATATTGATTTTTCAACTATAACTTGTTGCACGATAGTTTCTTTGGATTTTTCTGACGATTTTAAATGGAGTACTTCTTTAATTCCTGCTAAATTCAAGCCTTGTTCGATAAATGCTTTTATCTCTAATAATCGATCGACGTCGTTGAAAGAAAATAATCTACGATTACCTTCCGTTCGTGCCGGTCGAATTAAATCATGCTCTTCATAATATCGAATTTGTCTTGCAGATAATTCAGTTAACGAAATGACTATTCCAATTGGGAAAAGTGGCGTTGAGCGTCTTACTTGATCATTCATAGCAATGCTCCTTTCGTTCATCTATTAGTATTTTATTCCATGTCAGATAATCTGTCAATACGATGTTAGAAAATCTAACATGAAATTATTTGTTTTTTATACTATGCAATATTTATTAAAATTCTACTATTTTTTTAAAAAAAGAGGCCATCTTAGAGGTCTGCGTATCGACACATAGGCGGACTATTTTTAATACCAAAAAATTGTAGTTCTACATCTGTCTTACAGCTAAATGTGGGGTATTTTTGAAGTATTTTTCATTTAGATTTGCATGTATGATCCCCATTTATAGATTTCCAGCAGTTTTCTTCACTTTTTTAGTTCATTTAAGGAGAATTAGCGCAATTTATTAAATTTCAAATTTGTGTATCTACCTTTGAGCAATTATTCTTGTGAAATACCCTAACCGGTATAGGTATTATCCTATCTAATATGCGATTTCAGGGAATTTAATTGCAGTTTCACCAATTTTATTTGCTGTTTTGTTCATTTTAATTGCAGTTTCACTATTTTTATTTGCAGATTCTCTATTTTTATTTGCATTACGACCTTTATTTGCAGTTCCTCATTACTTATTTGCACCTTTCACAGTTTTATTTGCAGTTTCACTTTACTTAATTGCACCTTTTACAGTTTTATTTGCACTTTCAACTCTAACTACGCTTATTTTAAATTTCCTATAAATATAAAAATAAGGATGCCCTAAAAATGTTACACTTTTAAGGCATCCTTTTTCTATTAATATACAATTATAAAAATCGTTTAGTTAATGCAAAAAGAGTACATCTAACTTCATTGGAATATACAAACTTCGCATAAAAATATTCATCCGCTTTTACTAGTTTCTTCCTAATATAAGTAATTTCGGAATAACTTTGTACTAAATCACTAGATAATGCATTATTTATATTAAACTTCTTCCCAACCTTTAAATGTTTCTTTAAAATTGCTTGAAACGATTCCCTTTTCTGTAATAATTGCTGTTATTAGTTCATTAGGTGTTACATCAAATGCTGGGTTAAGAACATTAATTCCTTCAGGTGCAATTTGAACATTTCCGATATGTGTTACTTCTGTTCGGTCGCGTTGTTCGATGACAATTTCATTACCTGATTCGATTGATGTATCGATTGTTGATAATGGCGCAGCTACATAAAATGGAATTTGATAAAAGTTTGCTAATATCGCTAATTGTAATGTTCCAATTTTATTTGCAGTGTCACCATTTGCAGTAATACGATCAGCGCCAACAATGACTGCGTCCACTTTTTTATTTTGTAATAAGTAGCCGACCATATTATCAGTTAGTAATGTAACTGGGATACCGCTTTGGTTTAGCTCCCAAGATGTAAGTCTAGCACCTTGAAATACTGGTCTTGTTTCGGTTGCATAAGCAGAAATTTCCCAGCCTTTTTCTTTTGCTAAGTGCAATGGCGCAAGTGCTGTACCATATCGACTTGTAGCAATACTACCTGCATTACAATGGGTCAAAACAGCCGCTCCATTATGCAATAATGTTAAAGCATTTTCACCAATTTCCTTGCAAGTCGCTTCATCTTCTACATGTAGTTTGATCGCTTCTTCCATAATGATTAACTTAGCTTCAGAAACTGTCTTTGCTTCTTTACTAGCTCTAATTAGTCTTTCAACCGCCCAAGCTAAATTTACTGCAGTAGGTCTTGCACTAATTAATTCGTCAGCTAATACTCTTGCTTGAGTATGAAACTCATCGATCTGTTCAGTCTGAATTTCTCGAACGCCTAAATATAGACCATAAGCTGCTGCTAAACCAATCGCTGGTGCTCCTCTTACTTGTAGCTTAACGATTGCTTCTCGTACATCAAGTAATGTAGTTGCATCAAAATAATATATTTCAGTTGGCAATTTAGTTTGGTCTAAAATTTTTAAACTCTCACCGTTCCATTGTAAAGATTCAGGTATTTGCTGTAATGTAGTCATCGATTATTTCTCCAATCCAATTAGTAAATTACCAATATTGCTAATATTAAATCTATTTTTAATACAAAATGCTCCGAATTTTAAGACTTTTTTCTTTACTTGAATTTTTTGATTTTCCTCAAGTGAGTCAATATCTTCAACATGAGCAAGACCGATACTTCTTCGGATTAATTCACATCCAATTACTCCAATTGCATCCACCCAATACCCCTCTAATTTTTCTTTAATTAGAGCCTGTTGGTTAAATGGTCTAACACTGTGTTCTTCCCATAATCGAATAAATGTTTCATTAAAAACTTTTTCAATGTTTAAAATGTGTTCAACAATTTCTTCTTTTTGCTCAGTTCGGCTGAAAAGTTGAAAAATTAAATTCGCTTGAATTTGACCTAAATCAAACCCAATTGGTCCTACAAACGCAAACTCTGGGTCAATAACTTTTGTTTCTGTTGCAGACACGAAAATGCTTCCTGTATGTAAATCTCCGTGTAATAACGCTTCTTTTTTTGATAAAAAGTCTAATTTTAACTTTGCTACCTCTATTTGCAGAGCTTCATCATTCCAAAGTTCTTGAATTACTTCTGTTAGCTCTTCTTCATAACTGTTTGTTTCACAGTTAAAGTATGGGTCAGTATAAACAAGATTTTCTGTTATATCACAAAGTTCTGGATTGTTAAATAGATACTCTAGCTCTTTTTTCTTAGCTGGAGTTGTTCCAAAATCAGAAGTGAAAAACAATGATTTTGCTAAAAATTCACCGATATGTTCTGCCAAAAACGGATAACTCTTTTTCTCAATTAAGCCTTTTCGTAAAATTTGTAAATGAGAAAGGTCTTCCATTACTGTTACAGCTTGCTCTTCATCATGTTCTAAAATTTCTGGTGAATGTAATGGAATTAAATCATTATATATTTTTGTTGCATTACTCTCGATCGTTGCTCTATTTAATGTCAGAGGCCAGCTTTCACCAACAACTTTTGCATAAGGTAGAGCTTGTTTTATGATTAAACCTTTTTCACTTCCTACTGGTGTAACTTTGAAAACTAAATTTAAATTTCCATCGCCGATCTCTACACTTTCACATAATTCATTTGTAAAATAACCTAATTTTTGTAAGTAAGTAACTGCAGTTGCCTCTGTTAAAGGTCTATATTCTTTTCTTTGAATGACAGTCATACAATTCATCCCCCTCGATTTTGACAAAATAAAAAGCCTCTTTTCCGAGACGAAAAGAGGCAATGTTAATTGGCTTTCGTCTCTTATCTACCAGAAAATTACTTTTCTGTTGGAATTAGCACCGTGCCTTACTGAGCAATTAAGCTCAGGCGTATTTATTACGCCCCATCTCACAATGGTATTACAGTCGGTTGCTGGGCATCATCGGGCCAAATCCCTCCGCCTACTCGAAATAAGAGTTCGCATATTTGATTTTATATTCGTATTTTAATTTAAAGAATTTTAGTTTGTCAATTACTTTTTTGTAATTTTTTATAGATTCCTTCTCTTCTATCTTCGAAGATTGGGATTGTACCGCGTATTTCATCGACTTTTTTAGGATCAATTTCGCCAAAAATGATTTCCTCATTCGGACTACCTTTTGAAATTACTTCTCCCCAAGGATCGATTATCATCGAGCCTCCTCCAAATGTATTCGCTAAATCCTTACCTACTCGATTACATGCTACGACATAGCATTGATTTTCAATTGCTCTTGCTTTTAATAAAGTTTCCCAATGATTCATTCGTTGAATTGGCCATTCTGCAACAAAAAATAAAACTTTTGCACCTTTCTGAGAATGAGCTCCGATCCATTCTGGGAAACGCAAATCATAACAAACAAAACCTGCGGCAGTTAAACCATTAATTTCAAAAAGTCCATCGGTCTCACCTGCTTGAAGATAGTGATGCTCGTTCATTAGCTGGAACAAATGAATTTTATCATACGCTTTAACGATTTCACCTGTTTTGCTTATAACAATTAAAGTATTGGTGACACCATTTTCTCGAGCAATTGGAAATGATCCACAAATTAGTGTTACATTATTTGATTTTGCTATTAACTGGAGTTCAGAAATGATTTCCTCTTGATCACCAATATGCAATCCAATTTCTTCCAAACAATAGCCTGTTGTCCATAACTCCGGTAATACGATTACCTTTACATTTTCTTTTACAGCCTCAATAATTTTAGATTTCATATTTTCAAAATTAGCTCTTGATTTGCCTAAAATAACATCAGATTGAATGCAAGCAATTTTCAACATAATTTATTCACCCTATTCTAAATTTTATAGACATTTTTAAATCGAGCATATATGATGGTGAAAGTTATTGCAACAGTCGTTCATGCAAATCATTCGATTACAAAACGATCTAATCTACTTAAATAAATTCTATTTTTGGAGTGATTAACTTGATTCATAATAAGCTATTAAACAATTTACCTAAACAATTTTTTGCTTCACTCGTTCAAAAAGTTAATGAGTCAATCAATAAAGGTCATGATGTGATAAATCTTGGTCAAGGAAATCCAGATCAACCAACACCAGACCATATTATAAAAGCATTGCAGCAATCTGTTGAAAATCCAACAACTCATCGTTATTCACCTTTTAGAGGGATGAGTACATTAAAAAAAGCTGTTGTAGATTTTTATAAACGCGAGTATGATGTTGACTTAGACCCAGAGGAAGAAGTAGCTATTTTATTTGGCGGAAAAGCTGGATTAGTAGAGTTACCACTTTGTTTATGTGACGAAGGAGATACGATTTTAGTTCCAGACCCAGGATACCCTGACTATTTATCTGGTATTTCTCTTTCTAAAACGGTACCTTATATGCTTCCGTTACTTGAGCAAAATCAATTTTTACCAGATTATAGCTTAATTCCTCAGGATGTTTTAGATGCTAGTAAAATTTTATTTATTAATTATCCAAATAACCCTACTGGTGCAATCGCAACAGAAGAATTTTTTAAAGATACTGTGGAGTTAGCAAGAAATAATCATATTACAGTTTGCCATGATTTTGCATACGGTGCTTTTGGATTTGATGGCAAAAAACCATTAAGTTATCTTCAAACTCCTGGTGCAAAAGAGTGTGGTATTGAAATTTATACACTTTCTAAAACTTATAATATGGCTGGTTGGAGAATTGGGTTTGCAGTTGGTAATAAAGAGGTCATTTCAGCTATTAATCTATTACAGGACCATCTTTACGTTAGTATTTTCCCAGCTATTCAAGAGGCTGCCGCTGTTGCATTAACAGAATCTCAAGAAAGTGTGAAAAAATTGTTAGCACTTTATGAAGATCGCAGAAATGTCTTTATTAGCGGTTGTCATGAAATTGGTTGGGAAGTAACGGCCCCAGCAGGTTCCTTCTTTGCTTGGTTAAAAGTTCCTTCAGGATTTACTTCACAGGAATTTGCAGATTTATTACTTGAAAAGGCACATATTGCAGTTGCTCCTGGGAATGGTTTTGGCGAATTCGGTGAAGGTTATGTAAGAGTTGGTCTATTATCAGATACCGAAAGACTAAAGGAAGCGGTTACTAGATTAAAAGAAATCGAATTATTTTCAAAATTTAATGTTTGACATTTAGAATTGTTCATGAAATAATGCGATTATATCAAGAATTCAAAATTAAATATTAACTTATTCAGAGTAGGTGGAGGGACCGAGCCCGATGAAACCCGGCAACCGGCTAGTTAGCTAGCACGGTGCTAATTCTCGCAGCGTTTTGCTGACAGATAAGGTGTAGGTAAACCTCTCCTTAGCGAGAGGTTTTTTGTTTTTAATAAATACTTTCGGAGGTTATGAAATGAGTGGAATAATAGCAACTTACCAAGTTTACGATAAAAATCACAATTTAGAAAAAAAGGCAGAGTCAATCGCACTTGGTTTGACAGTTGGTTCTTGGACGACATTACCACAAAACGATCAAATCCAATTGCAAAAGCATAAAGGCAAGGTACTTTCTGTTCACGAGGTTGGGTGTGAAGAAAATGTCATTAACTTTTTAGGCTATAAACCGACAAAAGGAATTATTGAAATCTACTATCCTAGTTTAAATTTTTCAGCTGATATTCCAGCAATTTTAACAACTGTTTTCGGAAAACTTTCACTTGATGGCGAAATCAAACTAATTGATTTAAATTTTACGGATGATTTATTAAGACTGTTTCCAGGACCAAAATTTGGTATTAAAGGTATTCGAGAAAAATTGGACGTATATGATCGCCCTTTATTAATGAGCATTTTCAAATCAATCATTGGTAGAGATCTTCCATACATTTCGGAAGAATTAAAAAAACAAGCATTAGGTGGCGTCGATTTAATAAAAGATGACGAGATTCTTTTTGACACAATCACATCAATAACTGACCGTGTCACTCACGGGAAAAATATTTTGAATCAAGTCTACGAAAAAACGGGACACAAAACTTTATATGCGGTGAATTTAACTGGCCGTACATATGAGTTAAAAGAAAAAGCGTTACGTGCAGCTGAAGCTGGTGCTGATGTATTTTTATTAAATGTATTTTCTTATGGAATTGATGTACTTCAAGGTTTAGTTGAAGATCCTTCAATCAATGTTCCAATTATGGCTCACCCTGCTGTTTCAGGAGCTTTTACTGCATCGCCGATTTATGGTATTGATGCTGGCTTATTACTTGGTAAACTTTTACGTATTGCAGGTGCCGACTTTAGCTTATTCCCGTCACCATACGGTTCGGTTGCATTACCAAAAGAAACAGCATTAAAAATCGCTGAAAATTTAACAGAATCAAATGGATTAAAAGAAACATTCCCTGTTCCATCTGCGGGAATTCACCCAGCACTTGTACCTCAATTAATTCAAGATTTTGGAATTGAGCAAGTTATAAACGCTGGTGGTGGTATACACGGTCATCCAGATGGTCCGATTGGTGGAGGAAATGCATTTAGAGAAGCGATATCTGCTACTTTATCTGGTGTTGAATTAAAAGATTATGCACTTCCAAATACATCACTTGAGAAAGCATTACAACTTTGGGGGTAAATAAACAATGGCAATAAAGATTTTTTGTGATTTTGATGGAACTATTACAGAAGGAGACAATATCGTCAATTTAATTAAGCAATTTGCTCCGCCTTCAGTAAGCGAATTAACAAGCGAAGTATTAAATGGCAAAATATCGATTCGTGAAGGCGTCGAGAAAATGTTCGCTACAATCCCTTCAACGAAAAAACAAGCAATGACTGATTATGTAATAGATCGTACGGTCATTCGAGATGGTTTTAACGATTTTATTCAATTTGTAAACGAGCAACAAATTGAGTTAAAGGTTGTTAGTGGCGGCTTAGACTTTTTCGTTCATCCTATTTTAGCAGAGTACCTTCCACCTTCTGCTATTTTATGTAATCGTACTGACTTTACAGGTTCAACTGTAAAAATTCATTGGGATCATTCATGTGATGGATTGTGTTCGAATGACTGTGGAATGTGCAAGCCTTCTGTTAAGAGAAAATTTAGTGAATCAAATGATTTTATTATAGTCATTGGAGATTCAATTACTGACTTACAAATTGCAAAAGAA
Organism: Bacillus sp. AFS002410; assembly: GCF_002556365.1. NCBI lineage: Bacteria > Bacillati > Bacillota > Bacilli > Caryophanales > Bacillaceae > Bacillus > Bacillus sp. AFS002410. The sequence continues at coordinate 26,394 of NZ_NUEU01000105.1, read as the reverse complement.
GCTAATTTGATTTTTGCTAGAGATTTCTTAAAGAATAAATGCGAGGAACTTTCCCTTCCGTATATTCCTTTTGAAAACTTCTATGATATCCGAGCTTCACTAGAGAAGGAGGTATTAGTATGAAAGACTTTTTCAAACATTATGATGAAATCCGCGAAGTAAAAAAAGTACTTGCTGACCGCGATTGGTTTTTAGGAACTAGTGGAAATTTATCAATTAAAGTAAATGACGAACCTTTAAACTTCCTAGTTACAACTAGTGGTAAAGATAAAACAAAACATACGTATGACGATTTTTTACTCGTGAATGAATTTGATCAATCTGTTTGGGATGATACAAAGAAACCTTCAGCTGAAGCAATTTTGCATCGTTTAATTTATCAAAATACGAATGCTAAATGCGTTCTTCATGTACACACTTTAGCAAATAACTTTGTAACAAAAGATTTTCCATACCAAGATGAGTTATCTTTTTCAGGTATCGAAATTATAAAAGCATTAGGATTATGGGAAGAAGATGCAGAAATTACAATTCCAATTATTAAAAATCATGCACATATCCCTACTCTAGCAAATGAGTTTCTTCCACATATTAAAAACGATCATGGAGCAGTCCTAATTCATAATCACGGTATTACAGTGTGGGCAGAATCAGCATTTGAAGCGAAGAAGCATTTAGAAGCTTATGAGTTTCTATTCCAATACGCATTACAGGGTATACAAAAAAATTTATTTATTAAAAATTAATTAGTTGGAGGAATGAATTATGGCAACAATTTGGGTAGAAAAAAAAGATTATCATATTACAAGTGATGTAGAAGTAAAAGCCTATTTAGAGGAACAAGGGGTTATTTATGAAAATTGGAATATCGAGCAATTACATAGCTCATTAAAAGAAAAATTTCTCTTATCAGATGATGAAAAAGCATCGATCCTTGAAACATTTAAAGCTGAAATCGATGATATTTCTTCAAAACGTGGCTATTTAGCAAATGATATTATTACGCTTTCAGAAGCAACACCAAATCTTGATGATTTATTAAAAAACTTCAATCGTGAGCATCATCATACGGATGATGAAGTTCGTTTCATTGTTAGCGGCCATGGTTCTTTTATTATTGAAGGAACTGAAGGTTTCTTCCATGTTAAATTAAATCCCGGTGATCTAATTTCAGTACCACCAAATGTTCGTCACTATTTCACATTAGCAGATGATCGTAAAGTAGTAGCTGTTAGACTATTTGTAACGACTGAAGGATGGGTACCTATTTACGAATAATCGTATATAAAAATCAATTGACTCATATCCATTTTAGGATGTGAGTCAATTATTTTTCTACTTCATTTAATTGATCTTCCCGGTAATCAATATATAACGATCCATCTGTTTGTACTTCTACTAAAAATACATCTGAAATTGAGTGAATTCCTGCCCTTTCAAGCTGAGCATTTAACCATTTTTTATCTAAATTTAAATCTGATAGTGCATCTTCATTTACTTCCCCATCAGTAATCACAGCAGTTGAAGTTGGAAATACCAATGTTTTTTTCCACGCTTTATTTTTTTTCGTTTTAACATCTTTTGTTTTCATAACCGATAGACTTCCATCAATTTCAAAAATTGCGTATTCTACATCTTTGAAAGAATAAATATTTTCACTTCGGAGCATCCCTTGAAATTGCTCAGTATCTAATTTAGCCTTTTTTAATGCGTTTTCCATTATTTTACCTTGTCTAATTAATATAATAGGTTCTCCAAGAATTAGTCGACGGGCAGATTTAGATTTTAAACTTATATACCCCATGATGATCGTCAGAACTGCCCAGCCAACTAAGCCAGTTATGCCATCCTCAATATCTAATGTTTTAGATGTCGTAAGTGATGCAGCAATATTTCCAATCGTAATAGCCGTAATAAATGTAAAAACATCTAATTGGCTAATTTCTTTCTTCCCCATTAATCTAGTTAAAATAAATAAAACAAAAAATGAGCATATAACTCTAAATAAAACTTCATTTAAGCTCATTTATTTCATCCTTTCTTTCAAACAAAGCAGTTTTATGTACTTACTAATCAACTTAGCGTTTGAAAAATCGAAATAAACTATTCCTTAATATAGAAAAAATAATGTTTTCTAACCTTCGAGATACACCAATTGTATACAACTATTGAAAAGAAGTAGCTATCATCTCCATTTTTCCAAATTATATCTTTACAAAAGTAAACAAATTTAGAATTGAAAGTTTTGTTTCTTCAATCTGATTCCATTTCTAATCACGCTAATGAATCAATTTATACTCTTCATTTTAGCGACTAATAATTTACCGATTATTGAAGAAAATATTTATATTCTTTCATAATCAATAAATTATTGAGGTGAGGTCTTGAGTAAAAAACTTTCGCTAGTCGGTTTAATATTAATGGTATTTACAACTGTATATGGCTTCGGTAATATACCAACTGCTTTTTATTTAATGGGATATAGTGCAATTCCATGGTATTTACTCTCAGCTATTACGTTTTTTATTCCATTTGCTTTTATGATGGCTGAGTTCGGAGCAGCTTACAAGCATTCTGAAGGTGGTATTTATACATGGATGGCTGATTCAGTTGGACCAAAGTTTGCCTTTATTGGTACATTTATGTGGTTCTCATCCTATGTAATCTATATGGTAAGCGTTTCTTCAAAGGTTTGGATACCACTTTCAACGTTCATTTTTGGTAGAGACAAAACGCAATCACTTTCCTTATTTGGCCTTTCCTCTACACAATCAATCGGTTTATTAGCATTACTTTGGATGCTAGTTGTTACTTATTTTGCTTCAAAAGGAATTGAAAGTATTAGTAAAGTTACAACCATTGGTGGAATAACTGTATCCTCATTAAATATAGTACTCTTAATCACAAGTATCATTATTTTTGTATTTAATGGAGGAAAATTTGCTCAACCTATTAAAACTTTTTCATCTGCATTCGCTCACTCGCCGAATCCAAATTATATATCCGGCCTTGCCATATTATCATTCGTAGTATTTGCCATTTTTGCGTACGGTGGCTTAGAAGCTATTGGAAGTTTAGTTGATCAAACAGAGAATGCCGAACGCAATTTTCCAAAAGGGATTACAATATCAGCAATTATTATTTCAGTTGGCTATTCATTAGGAATCTTTTTAGTTGGTATTTTTATAAACTGGTCGCATGATTTAAGCGCGAGCTCGACCAATCTAGGAAACATCACATATGTACTCATGTATAATTTAGGTTTAGAGCTTGGAAAAGCTTTTAATCTTTCGTCAGCTACATCAGATACTATAGGCACTTGGTTTGCAAGAATCACTGGTTTATCAATGTTCCTTGCCTACACTGGAGCATTTTTCACCTTAATATATGCACCATTAAAAACGATTATTAAAGGAACACCAAAATACTTATGGCCAACTAAATTTTCAGATACAAATGAAAAAGGTATACCAGTAAATGCCATGTGGATCCAATTTGCAATTGTTTCAATTATCATTATCCTTACTTCTTTTGGGGGCCAAGGCGCATCTTCATTTTTTAACAAATTGACTCTAATGACTAATGTTTCGATGACTTTACCTTATATATTTTTAGGAATTGCCTATCCAATGTTTAAAAAGAATGATCGAATCGACAAACCATTTCAAATATTAAAGTCAAATTCTACTGCTTTATTTGCTAGTATACTCGTCATATTAGTAGTTGGATTTGCTAACTTTTTTACAATCATCCAACCAGCTATTGAAGGTGATTTTAACTCGACAATATGGATGATAGCAGGTCCAATCTTCTTTTCAATATTGGCATTATTAATCCTTAGTCGCTCTAGGAAACAACACCAAAAAGAGAAGAAAATCGCTTAACAATTCTTTCCCACAATTTGTTAACATCACTTTTGAAAGTAAGTTAGAATTGTGGCACATACTAATTTTGGAGGTGATAATTATGGGTCACAATCAAAATCCACATGTAAAAAAGAAAAACAAAGATAAAGGGCAACCAACACCAGCTGCAATCAATTCTGAAGGCTATTTTGCCCCAAGTAAGTCAAATACTGAAGCTCTTAATGAAACTAAAAATCAATAAAAAAATGACCGTCAAATTATTTGGCGGTCTCTTTTATCAGAATGAGACAATACCTCATTCATATATAAGGAACTGTTCTCTTTCTTTTTCAGTTAAATCTTTAGGTTTAATTCCTTTTTCGTTACAGTAATCATACATTGCTTTAACTCGAACTATCGCTGCTTTCTTGACGTTCGGATTTACATAAACTCCATCTGGGAACCCTTTTTCAAACTCATTTATTTCTTTTACCATTGCTTCACTCACCTTTTTTAAAGGGTACATCTAACCATAATGGATTTAAAGTCATAATAAAGTATTATCCCGGACGGACATATTCCGATATTCCAATATTATCAATTCACTTTCTTAGCTCTTTGCAAAATTATAGCATGGTACAAGAAACTTTTGGTAATCAAGTAGTGTCAATACTGTTAACTCTTGTGCACATTGAATACATTGGAATAATAATATTAACGAGCATTTTGATCAAATAGAATGATAATTTAATTCGTATGTTAAGTGCGCTAATTCCTTATAGAATTAATATTTTCTTTTAGTTATTTACTCATCGAATCTGCAGTTTTTACTAAATCTCTAATAGTAAATTGTTTACCTGTTTCCTCTGAAAAAAGAAGTGAAATTGAATGATATAGCCCATCTTTCTTCCAACGAATCGTTTTTGTATTATCATCATCATCAACAATTAAAACTTTTGTACCATCTTTTAACTTTGTTGTTTTTAATGGTTGCTGATTTTTGGGGAAGGTGTACTTTTTATTATGATAAGTGATGACAAACATTGTGATCTCTTCTTCTTCATTTGAGTAATTAAAAGAAGTAGCATTAATAGCTCCATTTGCTTTATTTTTTAACATATCCATTGTGACATCATTTGCTCTAAATGGTAACCTTTCTGGTACTACTAGTTCTTTTTGTACATCTTTAGGTAATTGATCTACCACATTTTTCACAGTTTTAGGATATTCTTTTTTTAATGATTCAACTGCATTATTACCATGCGAACAAGCTGTTATGAAAAGAATTGAGAATAAAAGAATTATTTTTTTCAATTCACTAAAAGCCTCCCTACTTTTCCAAATCTATCGTTTAATTTTTCTATTTAATATCTCTAAATATCGTCATTTTAACCTAAAAAAAGAAAAACTGCCTTTATTGTATAAGACAGTCTTTAATCTTATTCTTATAGTTCAACAATAACAATTTTCCCTTGTTGTACATATAATAATATTTCTGCATTTTCCGTTTCATTTCGGTATGTATAACATGTAAGATCTTCAATTCCACCGTGTGAAACATCGTGAACTGTATTTATTAGTTTGTATTTATTACCTCTAAATTCTATTTTTCTTTCGATAGATGGCTGTTCTTCTAAAATTTGTTCCTTCGTTCGAAAATTCATGTAATCACTCCTTTGTTCATCAATAGTATTGCCATAATCTTAGTTTTCAATTTTATGTGCCGTCCTCCTAACTTTTGTTTTCCCATAATATGTAAATTCAATTATTTTATCTATTTACCTTCCATTTCACATAATGAAAACTTCTTTATTTAGAAATCTTTTACTACATGATAAAAATTTAAGTGTCATAAATTAGTAGTAGTGATAAAAGAGAATAAACGGCTACTTGAGAACGTCCTAAAAGTCAGCGCAACTAACGAATAGGCAGCCCTTATTTATTTACGAGAAATATCGTTTATTTAAGTGGGGTATCTTAGTGCTGTTTTTCAATTAGAGTTGATTTTTTTTATAGATAAATAGTAGATTTCTTCACTTTTTTAGGCGTTTCAGAAAGAATTAGAGCAATTTTTTTAAATTTCTAGCTTTGTACATCTACTTTTGAACAATAATCAGGCTAAGTACCCTAACCGGTATGGGTATTTTCCTATCTAACAGGGAATTTAATTGCAGTTTCGTTGATTTTATTTGCAGTTTCTATATTTTTATTTGCAGTTTTACTGATTTTATTTGCAGTTTCTGATTTCTTATTTGCACATTGAACAGTTTTATTTGCACTTCGGCCTTTATTTGCAGTCTCTAATTTCTTATTTGCACATTGCACAGTTTTATTTGCACTCCGACTTTTATTTCAACCACTTTTCTTCAGAATATTTTCCATATATAGAAAATGAGGGTGTCCATATAGCCTATTGGACACCCACTTTTTTATTAGACTTCTAGAGCCATTTTTAAAAATTCTACAAACAAGATTGATTGTTCTCTCATCATCAATTCCTCATTCGAAATGATTGCATAATCTAACGCTAGTCCATCAATAAAAGAAACAATCATTCTTGCTACTATTTCACTATCATACTTAGTGCTAAATTCTTTATTTTTTTGACCTTCTTTAATGACATCAGAATAGATTTTTATCCCAAAATGATAGCGCTCTTTTCCATATTTTCTTCTTCTGCTATCATTTCGACCAGTAATAAAAAACTCTAAAGTACTTGGTGCCAAAGGATCCATTTTATCATTTGGCACCCTGCTTTCACCAAATAGTCTTAGTAAAAGTAACTCCCAATATGAATCAACTTTTTGATTTAACTTCTTACGTGTTTCATCATACACCCTCGAAAGTGAATCAGCTAGGATGGCTTCAAACAAATCTTCTTTATTAGCAAAATATTGATATAATCCACCTCGACTTACGTTTGATGCATCCATTACATGCTTCATCGTAGTTCTTTCATAACCATTTTCAATAAATACTTGTTTAGCAGCTTCTAATATTTTAGTTCGACGTTGCTGTTGGTGCTCCTTGCTGACTTTCGGAGACATCTTTCTTCCTCCGCTCTAATCTGTTTTTTGTTAAAAGTCCGATTAGTGAAACAAACACTAAAAGAGACGCAGTTATTATAAATGTTGGAATAACACCTAAAACCGTTGATAACCACCCTCCTAATAACGGGCCGATAATTGTTGCAGTAGTTGTTACACTACCTATTACACCAAATACTCTTCCTGTTAACGCAACAGGTGTTTCGACTTGAACTGATGCCTGGAATGGTACAAAAACTAAACAAGCTGCAAAGCCTGCAAACAGACCTAATAACGGTGCCCAAACAATTGAATAATCGACATTATAATGTGTGAATACCGCCATCATACCAAAACCAAGTCCGATTCCACAAACTCCAATTAACATTAAAGGATAGGCACGATAATTCGTTTTCTTAACTAAAATTAAACTAGAAAAAAACATTCCAACCCCAGATCCAGTTACTAAATAGCCGAATAAACCTGGAGATGCATTTTTAAGTTCCCTGATTAAAACGATAATTTGTGAATCTGATAATTGCAAGATTAATAGACTAAAACCTAAAAACAACATACCTACTAAAATTTGTGTATTTGATTTAATAAATGTAACGCCTTCCAAAAATTCAGCTTTAAAAGTAGATTTGCCCTTTTCTTTTTCTTCTTTAATTTGCTCAACAGCTTTTGGCAGAAAGAAAATTAAGATTGCCGAGATAATAAAAGAAACTGAATTAATATAAAAAACTGGCGTAGTACCAGCTGCTGAAACTAGTATCCCACTTAAAATCGGTCCAAAAATTTTCGTTGCCGAGTCAATCATCGTTGTAATAGACATCGCACTCTTTATTTCTTCATTCGGAACTAATTCTTTTAATTTACCGTTTTTTGCAGGATTAAAAATTGCAGAAAATAGGCCAATTGTAAACAAACAAATATAAACCATCCACAAAGTATTTGCTAATGCAAGGATAACAAACAATCCCGCCCGAACAAGATCAGAGATAACCATTAAATATTTTCGCCCAAACCGATCTGCTATCGTCCCTGCTACCGGTCCTAATAAAGCCATTGGGACAGCAAGACATAAAATAATAAATGATACTTCAATCGGCGTTGCATTCCACTTTATCCCAACAAGAGTAACAATTGCTACAATACTTAACCAATCTCCTATACTAGAAATTGCTTGAGCCGTCATTAATGTCAAGAAACCTTTATTATTCATGATCCCCTTCATCAAACTTACCCCCTTAAAACGACATTGGTGTCTTTTTTATTTAATTATAGCGACACCGATGTCGTTTTTCAATCAGTTTTTTCTGATAATTTCCAACTATTTATTAATTCTTCGTTTAACTTTATTCAAAAATGGGATTAAAAGTATATTTTTTTTGCTTACTTGCAAACTTCCCTTTAAGTAAGTTGTCTTTGCGCAGTTTTTATATAGCAGTAGCCTTAATTATTCTAAATATGATTAAAAGAGAATAAAATTTCAAATGATAAAAAAATTTATAGAAAGAGTTGGTTCTTATGAGTCTAATCCATAAACTTTCAAAGGACCAGATGATTTCCATCATTCGTAATGGATTAACTAAAACGAATAATCCACAAAAAATTACGATTGTCGGAGCAGGATTGGCAGGTCTAGTAGCCGCTTCATTATTAAAGGAATCAGGTCATCAAGTGATCATATTAGAAGCAAATAATCGTGTAGGTGGGAGAGTTTATACGGAAAGAAAAGCTTTTACCAATAGCCAATACATGGATTATGGTGCTATGCGTATACCTGAAACTCATTATCTTGTTTTTGAATATATTAATAAATTTAATTTATCTGTTCATAGGTTTATTAATAGTACTCAGAATGACTTGATTTATATTAATGGAGTAAAAACTACAAAAAAGGAATACGAACAAAATCCAGATATTTTAGGCTATCCAGTCACTCCTTCAGAAAATGGATTGAGCTATGAACAGCTTTTAGAATTAGTTCTTAAACCTATTTTAGATTATATTAATCAAAATCCTGATGCTCATTGGGAAGAGGTTATCAAGCATTTTGACCATTATTCGATGGATCAGTTTTTAAAATATAATCCGAACGGTACTAAATTATCCCAAAATGCTGTTGAATCAATTAAAGCCCTTGTAGGTACAAGAGGATTTCCAGAATTAGCATTTACAGGTATATTAAGAGAATTCATGATTTTATTTTCAAACCCCAATTTATATGAAATTACTGGGGGAAACGATAAACTGCCAAATGCATTTTTATCTCAATTAAAAAAAGAACTATTTTATGGTCAAAAAATGACAAAAATAACTCAAGATAAGGAGCAAATAACAATTCAAACGGTACACACACAAAGTAACGAATCATTTCAAACTTCTTCAGATCTGGCGATTATTACTGTTCCATTCTCAGTACTTAATTTTGTAGAAATCATACCTCAGAATTCCATATCGTATAGTAAGTGGCTAGCAATCCGAACCACTCACTATTTGGCATCCACTAAAATTGGTTTACAATTTAATACGAGATTCTGGGAGAAAGAAGGAATATATGGAGGAAGGTCAATTACTGATTTACCTATACGTTTTACCTATTATCCTAGTAGAAATTTAGGCAGTGATGGACCTGGAACTGTTTTAGCTAGCTACACTTGGGAGGACGATGCCTTATATTGGGATAGTCTGTCTGAAAATGAACGGATTCAACAAGCATTAAAAGATTTATCCTATTTATTTGGCAATCAAGTATATACTGAATTTGTAACAGGCTTCACTCATAGCTGGACCCAAGATCCATATGCAGCCGGAGCAGTTTCCATGTTAAAGCCAGATCAACAAAAGGAAATTGGAGATTATATCGGTTCTCCAGAAGGACGAATACATTTTTCAGGTGAACACACATCATCAATACCAGGTTGGATGCAAGGTGCGATTGAATCTGGCATTCGAGTTGCGTATGAAGTAAATTCACAGTAAAAATTTATTTAACTTAAAGAACGAAAAGTTGCTTAGGCAACTTTTTTTGTAGGCAATCGTATTATTTACGTAAAACTGACAGAAAAATTATATACTAACTAATTTAATCACCCTGTCCAATTGAAAGGGATTGAATAATGTATTTAATGTCGACATTTAAGAATATTAAAACTAAGTGAAGGTGAGACAACATTGGCTGCAATGTTAAATCTATTAAAACCAATTCTCAAATGGTTTTATAGAAAAAAGACAGAAAAAGCTATAAGAGACTATATAAAAACTATTGAAGAATAAATAAAAAAAATTACTGAAAATTTGTCGGATTAATGTCATCCTGCTCAAGTAGTCAATTTCGTAAAAAAAAATAGAAGCACAATTCGGCTTCTATCTTTAATTTAATTTATTTTCATATCCAATGTACACCCAAATACTGAATCCAATTATTCAAAAGAAAACCCAACAGATTGAGCCTTTTCCCAATTTTGTTTTTTCTGTTTACGTAAACTTGATCTCATTTCATCGCAAAGACGAATAATATCAACCTTTTGTTCACAATCCCACTCGATAATGATTGAAATATATAACTCATTCAATTGGGCATATGAAAAATCACTTGTTGAATCAATTAATAACTGCATTTCATCATCATTTAAAATCCTAGATAGTTTTTTCTTCTGTAAATAACTAGAGCGCATTTCTTTTGTTGGTTGCTTAATTTCATAAGCTCGATCAAATCTACCAGAGCGATTCATTAATGCTGGATCGATTCTTTCAGGATAATTAGTTGTCCCAATTAAAAATAAACCTTCTTTTGAAGTTGCACCATCAATCGTATTTAGAAATACTGAACGTACTGATGCAGGCATACTATCAATATCCTCTATTACCAATACCATTGGCGTTAATTTTAATACTGAACTAAAGACTTCCTTAATTGTGTAGCTTGATGTATATTCTGTTATTTGCCAATACGCAACTGGTGCATTAATACTACTTGCGATTGATTTTACTAAAGTCGTTTTTCCATTACCCGGATCTCCAAACAATAAAAATCCTCGTTTATAAGGGATATCATAAGTTTTAAAGAACTCTCGCCCTTCATTAAAAAAATGGTCAATTGATCGATAAATTTCTCTTTTTAACGGCTCCTCTAAAAACACATCTTCCCTACTAACCATTTTAGTGATATTTTCAATTGAAGTCTCTACACCGTCATCTGTATCTGTATATACCGTTACATAATTTTTAATATAATCTCGTTTTCTTTTTAACACATATTGAAAAAAGGATGAAAGACACGCATCATTTTTAGCAAAAATTAAGTCTCTATTATACTGATTATCAGCTTCAAAAATCATTGCTTTCGATAAAGCTACCCCATAATTCGGATAATAATATAGCCCATTTTCAACTCGAGGTTTAATAATGAGTTCCATTACTTTTTCAGTGTGATTCGAAGAAATAGTTTTTGTTTCAAGCTCTTTATAAATATGGCTGATTAATTGAACTTCAATCGATTCCTCTTTAAGATCCTCTTCAAGAATTTCCCAAATTTCATTTGTTGTTTCTTCATCAGAATACATTTGGAATTCTACATCAAATCGTTCAAAAAGCTTATGTTGGATTGTTGAGATGATCTTCCCGTAATCGTAATAAAAAGGTAAAGTATTTCGTTCCATATCTTTCGAATCAAATAAGACAGTTCTTTTTGTCATGCAATTCTCCTTTGTTTTCCAATCTTTCTTATCATTCTAAATCCTTCGTTTCTATATGTCTAGGGTTGAACGTATTAGATTTCACATAATTTTGAATTAAATATAATGGCATGCTTTTACCTAAATACGAACAAATTTTGAACTTTATTCATAAAGTTGTGAACTTTGCTCATAAAGTAAGTATTTTCGTGCATAAAGTACTGATTTTTGTTCATAAAATACGGAATTTCGTGCATAACGGGTTTGAGGCGTATTCTGTGGGTTGAAGTTTATTTCTTAAATTACGAACACTAAGTGAACAATATTGATAAAGTTGTGAACTCCGTTGATATAATACTAGTTTTCGTTGATAAATAGGCTATTCTCGTTGATATATTGATTGTTCTCGTTGATATATCACCTAATCGACTAATTATACCCACCGATTCACGAAAAACATTAAAAACCCACAAGGTAAATTAATTTACCTTGTGGGTCACCATATAATTGCTCAATAATTTTAATCCCCAACCAAATTATGCGGTGGTACAATTTTTCCTTTTCTAGAAGGATTGGAATGATGTCGGTCTTCTTCTGTATTTATTTCCTCAGGTAGACGTTTTGGTGCAATCGGAACATTTTTCATTTCATAATTAATCACATCAGAAGAATGTAGTGTAACAATCATGCTAGCACCATATCTTTTTGCTCGAATTAAGATTGGTTGATTATATTTATTTTGAAAACGGAAGTCCGGCCCGTACCAGCTAACTGTCGCATCACGGCCTGCAGGTACATACGGTACTCGCCTACTATGTGAATATCGTTCAATTATTTTTAAACCCGCACGATCAACGGCATTAAAAAGTGTTGAAGACACTTGGCATATTCCTCCTCCAACGCCCTCAGACAATTCGCCTCTTACGATAATTGGTGCTCGTTTATATCCCTTTGCGCCGCTTCTTTCTCCTACAACCTTATTGAAGGAAAAAACTTCATTCGGGAAAACCACATAATTATCTATTGCTTTTGCAGCAAGTGAAATATTGTGTACACGACTTGTATTATTTGCATTAAAATATGTTACATATTGACCGATTTGTTGAATTTTAATGTGGGCTAATAATTCGCTATCAACTTTCGGATAAATATCTAATTCTGGTACTTCAATTTGTGATGGACCTTTTCCATAAAAATATGTAGTAAATTTATCTTTAAACTCTTTTCGATAAAGTCTGTAACCGACTTGACCAGGCACAATTCTACCTGCATCATTAATAGATGCATTGATCGGTTTACGGTAAATTTGTTGATCAAGTTTTTCAATAAATTCATTAAACTTTTTATCATTTATCATTGGTGTCCCTGGTAGTGCTATTGTAAAATCCGTCCGATTTACAACTGCAATTGGATGACCCTGTTGAATAACAGTTAAGCTGTCAGGAAGTTCAACAGATTGTGTTAATATGAAAAAACTAGCTAATAATTTTTGCAACATAGTTGGATTACCTCCCAACTTTAGTATGAACAAGATTTAATACTTTCATGTTTTTTCCTTTATAACGTTTACCAAAAAAAAAATCGAGCTGCAATATTCGCAGCTCAATTCAATTTAATACTTATTAGAAATGTATTCTTTAACTATGATATTAATCGTGTTAAATGCTTCATCTTCAATTGCTATATTAGATCCCTTATTTGCATCATAAGTAATTAAAGCCTTCCATAATGCCCAACCTCTTGCTCTATTCCAAGTGTTTTCATCAAACTTTAAAACTTCTTTGAAGGTTTTTCTACTAGGAGCATCGAAAAATGTCCACGCCATTGCAGCATCGCAAGAAGGGTCTCCTACGCCAAGAATTCCAAAGTCAATTACAGCACATAGCTTATCATTATTTACAAGTAAATTCCCAGGAGCAATATCACCATGTACCCATACTGGTACTCGGTCCCATTTGGAGTTAAGAGCTGTTTGCCAAATTTCTGTTACTAAATCTTCGTTAAAAATCTCTTTTGTTTGATCGATTGTCTCTCTTGTTTCTTTATCGTAAACAGCTAGATTTCCGCCTCTATAGAAATTATGCTCTCCTGCTTTTGGTCCGTGACTTGCGTCAATTAACTGTAGTTCATTTAAAAATTGCCCTAGATCAGTTGCGAAATTATTTAAATCACTTATATTATTTTTATTCAATGTTTCCCCAGCAATCCATTCATTTATAGTCCAAGGCCATGGATAGTATTTACTTTGTTTTCCTTTAGCTAGCGGTTTAGAGATCGGTAAACTTAGTTTACTAGCCAATTTTGGCAGCCAAGTATGTTCCTTTTCAACTTGAGGGACATAGCCTTTTGCACTTGGTAATCTAACACTCATTCGATCTCCTAAATGGAAGGTTCTGTTATCATGTCCGCTTAATTCAACAGGTTTTATTTCTAAATTAGACCACTGTGGAAATTGTTCTTTGATTAAGTTTTTAACTAAATCAACATTAATATTTTCCATTTTTTCTCCTCAGTGTTAATGCTCATTTTATAAAACATTAACAATTAATCTATTTTTTATTGTTGAGTAATTAAAATGAATGTAACGCCAAACTGATCTGTTACTGTTCCAAATGCAGGGCTAAATGGAACCTCCTCTAGTGGTGCGATGATCTGTCCACCTTGTCGTAATGAATTAAAAATACGTCTAGTTTTTTCTACATTATCTACTGAAAGGTTAATGGTAACTTCTACTTTTTTATTTTGAGCAGGTTGTACAAATTCCACTTCTTCACTACTTACGTCTGGATTTGTCTGAGTAGGTGCGTCAAATAAGATCAGTTCACTTTCACCAATTTTTAGTATTGCGTTAGAAATACGACTCTTTAAGGCTTCAGAACAAGGGAATGGCATTTCTCCATAAGTTTGTATAGAAAGAATTTTTGCCTCAAGTTCCCTTTCATAAAAATGAACTGCTTCTTTAGCATTACCACTCATTACAATACATGGTGTAATTTTCATAGTCATTAAAACCACCTCCTTGTTAATTTTGATTAAACGTTTAATTTATAAGCTTTGACTGCTTTCTCTAAAAGTGCCATCGCTTCTTCTAATGTTTTTTTAGTGCAGGCATAATTTAATCGCATAAAGCCATCACCATTTTGTCCAAAACCACGACCTTCATTTAAACCTAATTTCGCATCGTTTATTATGAATTCGTTTAAATGGTCGCCTTTTAGGCCTAGACCTCTAAAATCAAGCCATCCTAAATAGGTCGCTTCAGTAACTCTCATTTTCACTTCTGGAATATTCGTTTTTAAGTAATTATGTATGTACTCTGCATTCCCTTTTAAATAGACCAGTAGCTCATCTAACCATTCTTCTCCTTCGTTATAGGCTGCAATTACTGATTCAATACCAAATATATTTAAATTTTCCAAACTCGCACGTGCAATAGCATGTGTAAATTCAATTGATAGATCTGGATTTGGAATAATAGCAAGTGAAGAAAATAAGCCCGCAATATTAAATGTTTTACTTGGAGACATAAACGTTATACTCATGTTTGCCGCGTCTTCACTTAAAGAATAAAATGGTGTATGACTTCCTTTTTCATAAACTAAATCAGCGTGAATTTCATCTGCTATGACAATAATTTTATTCTTTTTACATATTTCTAATAGTCCTGATAATTCTTCTTTCGTCCATACTCTTCCGATTGGGTTTGCTGGGCTACATAAAATTATCATTTTAGTTTTAGTTGTAATTTTATTTTGTAGATCTTCTAAATCCATATAGTAATAGCCATCTTCTTCGATTAAACAATTTTCAATGATGTTTCTACCATTATTTTTGATCGTACTGAAAAATGGAAAATAAACTGGTGGTTGAATGATGATTTCATCTCCAGGCTTCGTAAATGCATCAATTGCTAAATTTAACGCTGGAACTACACCAGGTACAGTCGTTAACCATTCGCGTTTAATTGAAGTATTATAGCGCTTGTTTGCCCATTTCATAGCTGAAGCAAAAAAATCTTCAGGAATATGGCCATACCCGTAAATAGGATGTTGGGCTCTTTTAGTGATCGCTTCTACAATTCCAGGAGCACAAGCAAAATCCATATCAGCAACCCATAAAGGTAAAACTTCTGTATTACCAAATACTTTATCAACTGAATCCCACTTCGTACTATTCGTTTTTCTTCGATTATGTTCTTCATTAAAGTTAAATGTCATATTAATCCCCTACCGTTCTTCATTCAATCAGTGATTACAATAATTAAGTTTTTAGTTAACTAATAGTATTTCTGCAAACGTAATTTATATCCTAATTATACTATTTCACAAAAAAAATCAAATCTATATTCTTCAAATTTTTAATTTAATACTCATAATGCTGCTCTATTTAAAATTGTTAGTACGTGAAAATACACAAGAAACTTTAAGATTCGATGAATTGGTCATTCTAATTAGAAATATAATTGAGTCAAAATAGGAGTTTACTGCTGTGCGTCGTTTTAAATTTAATGAATGAAGAATTTTTTACAATTAGTAAGGAGATAACAATTATAGTATTTGTTTAAATAATACATGGTTGCAAATATGTACCAAAACGTAATGAATGGGGGTTATGTAATGAAAAAAGAGGATGAATATACTGATGATATGAATCAGTTGTTGGAAATAATAAATGCAAAAGGTGACACTGGTGAATTGCTTGAAATTGTTGACAAATATAAACAAGCAGAAAATCCGGAGTGCAATCACGATATCTTTTATCAAGAGCTTAGAGTGATCGCTGAGGATAGTGCAAAAGAAGATTAAAAATCTATCTAGAATATGCTAATAAGAGTAGTGGAACTATTTTGCTCCACTACTATTTATCTATTACTAATACTATATTGAATTATTATGTATTAGAGACATTTTATAAACTATATTTCTCAGTCGGAATTTTACCTTTTAAAATATCGTATTCGGCCTTCATCTCACCAAACTTCTGAGCATTTCCGTTATCCGGTGCATAATCTGGATGCCACATTTTTGTATATTCTCTCATTTGCTTCTTCCAAACTTCAGCATGTTCATTAGGATCGAAGTACTTAAAATTATGTTTTTTATTTTTTTTGATTGAAGTAGAGTAATTTCTTAAATACTCTTCCCATACTCTAGCCCAATCAACTATTTTCTTTTTGTATTCTTTTGCTTTCTCAGCATTTTTTCTTTTTTCTTCCCTTTTCCAGTCTTCCATTCTTTGACTAAAATCTTTTACGCCTTCTTTTGAGTTTCTCCATCTTTGTTCTGCATCTCTTATTTCCTGATCTGTTATACTATCCGAATCTACATTATTGTTAAGAAATTCATTATGATTTTCAAATTCATTATGATTTTCAAATTCATTTTGATTTATTTGAAATTCGTACATTTCTTCAATCATTTTTTCCAATAGTTCTGCACTGCTTTTCCCTGTAAGTTGGGATAGCTTTTCTAATTTTTCTGTAGATTCTATTTTAACTTTGTGAGTTATATAGACGTATTTAGCTTTTCCTCTCAAGCACCTCAACTCCTTAATTAAATGTTACTATACAAGGATGTATCTATATATTAAAAAATGAAGTCAATCATGTTACATTACATGCACTGTATGTACATATAATTGAGCTATGTTTGGTCTAAAAAGTATCATATATAAAATATTAATAATAATGGGTTTGTTGTTTTTTACGTTTGACAGTTTTCATTCAAATTGAGACAAACATCCCAAACGTCTGTATTAAAAATTCAATAATTTTTATTATCAACTTATTTTATTCTATATTAATCCATTGCAACCTTTTTTAAATCGATAATTATTTTTTATCAAGCTCAATAATTTTTTTAAAATTCTCACTTAATTAAGTTTTTTGTACAATAATATAAGAACTAATCGACTTGAGGAGTGATTTTTATGATTAATCAATTTAAAAATATCCCAACAACTTGCATTTCAGATGTGATGGATGGATTAAATAATATGGATCCTTCCATTAAGCCTTTAAAAGAAGAATATAATTTTGTAGGAAAAGCACTGACAGTTAAAATTCCTGTTGGTGATAATTTAGCAGTGTTAAAAGCAATTCGAGAAGCGACTCCTGGAGATGTGATTGTCATTGACGCTAAAGGAGATCAGTATCGAGCAATCGCAGGAGACTTTGTTGTAGGAATGGCAAAAACAATGGGGGTTAGTGCGATTGTTGTTGATGGGGTAATTCGCGATATAAGCGGTACGAAGAAATTAAATTTCCCAGTATTTTGTAAAGGCACCACTGTAGCTTCAAGTGGGAAACATGGAATTGGAGAAATTAATGTTCCGATTTCTTGTGGAGGTGCATCAGTAAACCCAGGAGATATTATTGTAGGTGATGCTGATGGAGTTGTTGTAATCCCTCAATCTGATGCACAAACAATTTTGGAAAAGTCACTACATAAATTGAAAAAGGATGAACTTAGAGAAGAGCAAGTTTCTGGTAATATTGATGCGATTAAGACTTATATTGATCAAATGTTATTGAAGTAGTCGAAAAATCTTTACTTTAATAGATTAATAAGGTTCTTTAATTAGCTTTACGAGAACTAAAATAAGAACCTTATTTAATCGCATTTTCATTAGATGTTAAAATTCTATTTTTATTTTTTTGACATCATCTATTATTTTAGTAATCAATTCTTTTACAGTTACATGATTAGCTAATCTCGGACTTTGTCCTGACCAAAGAGACATATACCCTTTATTACTTTGTATGGTAGCTGCTTTTCGAATTGATTGTGTTATCGTATTTTGTATAGGAAACTGAGGAAATGTGTTTTCGTGTTGTCTCATTTCCATAACAAATTTATTTCCGACTCCTCTTGCCCATTTCCCTGAAAATGCTCGTGTCAAAACTAACTGCTCTTCAGTTGCATTTAAAATTGCATTTTTATGTACTTCATGTGCCCCACTTTCCATACAAGTTAAAAATGCAGTACCCATTTGAACCGCTTTTGCCCCTAAGCACATGGACGCAGTTAATCCTCTTCCATCCATAATACCGCCTGCAGCAATTACTGGAATATTCACGTGATCTACAACTTGTGGAATTAGTGACATTAACCCAATTAAACTTTCTTGATCGTCACTTATAAAATTACCTCTATGTCCACCTGCCTCACTACCTTGAACAACAACTAGATCCATTCCTGCTTTTTCGATTTCAATCGCTTCTTTTACCGTTGTAGCTGTTCCGATCAAAATAATATTATGAAAATTTAATTCTTTAATTAATTCAATAGACGGTAAACCAAAAGTAAAAGAACAAATAGGAACCTTCTCTTCAATAATTACTTTAATTTGTTCATGAAATGTTTCTGTAAGTCTATTAAAATTTGGTACTTGTACCCGCTCATCTTGTTTTAAATTTAGTTCTTCATTTATTGGTAATAACAAATTATTACTTGCTTCTATTTCATTTTCATCAATTTTGAAATCATTTGGAACAAACAAATTTATTCCAAATTGTTTAGTGGTTAATTTTTTTATTTCTCTAATTTGTTCACGTATTTGCGGAGGCGTCATATATCCGGCCCCGATTGTACCTAAACCACCGCAATTTGATACTTCGGCAACAAGATTCGAAGTTGTAATTCCGCCAGCCATTGGTGCTTGAATAATTGGATATTCGATATTTAAAAGTTCTGTTACTTGGTTTTTGAACATCAATTTCACCCCATTTATTAGTTATTTTCAATCTAACAAAAAAAGTCCCGAATAGTCTACTAACACTACCCGGGACTTACCTATTAATATATTACATTCCAGATTTAGCAGGAACATTTACGCCTAGATTTAAAAGTCCATGACCTTCCTCTAGTGTACTGTATCCGAGTGGGACAGTGTGACTAATTAGAAGCTCAAATAGTTCTGATTCTGTGATTTTCTTGTTCGTCTCAGTTTCGTATAGTTGAATTAATAAAGCAAGCGCTCCTGAAACATGCGGTGTTGCCATCGAAGTACCTGAAAGTACGGCAAATTGATTTGTTGGATAGGTCGATAGAATCTTTTCTCCTGGTGCAACCAAATCAATTTCATCATTTGTATTACTAAATTGTGATAACCGTTTTTGAAGATTTACAGAACCTACTTCTATTACTTCATCATATGCACCAGGATAGCTGTATTCATCAGTCGATCCATCTCCGTCACCTTCATTTCCAGCTGCACATACAACGGCAATATTCTGTTCAACCGCTCTTTGAATCGCCGCATGTAACGAAGTATCATCCCCTGGTCCACCTAATGACATTGAAATCACTCGCACTGTTTCTCCATTAGAACCTTTCCAATTTGTTGCATAATCAATGGCTTGTACAATTGATTCAATACTTCCCTCACCAGCACCAGTCAGTACTTTAAGAGCTAGAATCTTTGCTTTTGGAGCAACGCCGACTACTCCTTCTCCATTTTCAGAAGCAGCAATCGTTCCACATACATGTGTCCCATGTCCATTATTATCTAAGAATACGTTTGGATCTCCACCGTAGTCTTCAGTAAAATTATATCCACCAATAATTCGATCTTGTAAATCAGGATGGTCGGTTTGACAGCCTGTATCAATAACTGCAACGACCACATCTTCCCCTTGACACCCTTTTTCCCAAATAGACTTAGCTTCGATTAACTGAACTCCAGGTGGTACTTCCTTCGTATAATCCTTAACTTCTTCCAACTTAAAAGGAATTAATCTAAATTTTGACATGCTACCAGCTCCTTTTTGGGATTTATACATAAAGGATAAATCTTTGAGGTATAATTTAGTATTCTACATCTATCCATAATTTCCCTTTTATTTAATTCAAATTTTCAAAATTTTTATTTAGCGTCATTGGATTTATTTTTAACAGTTTCTACTCCCTACAATTAATAGAGTTCGTTGCGTTCACTTCATAAAAACTTTTCCATCATTTTACATCAGATTAATCTTAGCTTAAAAAAAGAGTTTTATAATCTATAAGTGTTAAGGTATTTTCAACCTAGGGGGAATAAGATGCTTACTAATTTATTAACTGAAATCAAATTTTGGTGGTTTGGAGAGTTGAGAGAAGAAGCAGAAGAACTAGAACGAATTGAATCTAAACATACAAGAGTTCGATTTGACTCTGATATTTATGAATTAATTCGCATACACTAAAAAATTTAAGATTGCTATAGAAAGATAAATATAAAAAAAATCACCACAAGTTTAAATTAACTTGTGGTTTTTTGTTTGCTCCTAAAGTTGAGGACCTTTTTCTTTATAAACATACTTTGAAATTCTACTTGAATACAAAAGCTTATACAATAAATGGCAATACATTATAAGAAATTATATTACGATCACGATATGTTTGAGTTATTACATCACTTTTTGTGCTTAATATCCCATTTTGTAATATAACCGCTTTAAATCCCCTCTCAATAGCTCCATTATATGTAAAAAGTACACAATGCTCTGCTGCAAAGCCAGCCACAATCACTAACTTAACATCATTTTCTTTTAAAATCGATTCCAATTCTGTATTCCAAAATGCATTTGACTGTTCCTTCCTAATACAAATATCTTGTTGATCTACATTTATTTCAGGAATAAAAGCAAGCGATTCAGAATTAATCTCATCGGCACCTTCAACATCCTGAACATGTATGACTAAATGTTTTTTTGACCGAATCGACTCAGCAACATAGTTAATATACTCACAAGCACCTTCGACATTCAACTGCTCTTTTTTATCCTCTAAAAATATCTTTTGCATATCAATAATTAACAAAGCAATTTTCATTTTTTCTCCTCCAAAGTCCATTTATTCTTTAAAATAAATATTCTATATGTTTTAAATTAGTCCTACATTTATTTAATAGATTCTAATAAATTTGAATGATGATTTTTGAACAAAAGAAAAAGACCATAAAAAATGTGGTCTTACTTTAGACTGGTATATATGCGTTTATTGAACTAATACACTTTATTTTCTAAATTAAATTTGAAAAATTGTTCTCTTTGTTGAGTAAGTTTAATGATCACCTCTACTTATAAATAAAAATAATACAAGCAAAGACACATATACTCGGAATAATACTAATCCATTTTGGAATATTTACATTAATTCCTTCCAAAGTTTTTCTCAATAAGGTATCTGCGAATGCATAAAGATTGATCGCCACAAACACCGCTAATAAAGTAACCATAAAAGGATAATGACTTAGAAGAAATCTAGCTCCAACAAAAATTAAAGGCAAAAATATAATCTCTAATAATAATTCGATTAAATCATATTTTCTATTGTTAAATTTGAAAACCCATTTAACATATCTTTTTAAGTTCCCCATAATCACAATACCTCTAATGATAAATTTTCGTTGTTAAATTTCACAAAATAATTGCTTTCAAGATACATTCAGCAAAAAGGAGCATATTCCTCCTTGAATTACTGCTCCACACACCTGATTTATTCAAGTAAGCAATTTCCTAGAACCTAAATAATGAAGACGACCAATTGTGAACAACTCACTGTATTATTTCCAAATGCTCGATCATATCTTTCCTTTTTTTGCTAAACTTTAAAAGGCTCCAAGGTACCCCTAAACACTCGGCACTACCTAAATTACTGTGGTTTATTGTAGCAAGCGCTTAAGACCCTTGCCCATTCTTTAGGCTTATCCATAAATGATACGTGCGAGCCTGGGAGTGTGATCAATGTACTACCAATTTCATTAGATAGATTTTGTGCCACCTCAGCAAACCAAACATTCTTATTCACAGACCAGTCGCCCGCTGCAAAGATTAATTTTTCTTTATGTTCACGCAAGATATCCATATTTGGTATGTAATTTGTTACTGCAATTAATTCATGTTTGATAAAAATAGCATCAGCAATTCTTTCAGGTATACGCACCTCTCCTGGAAGTTTTGGCTCTTTCCTCAAGTATGCTTTCAACCTGATATCTGATAGCAAAGGTGCGATCGTTTTACGTCCCATAACACCCATTCCAAACTTTGTAGCTGCCTTATTTGAGTCTTTGCTCAAAGCTAGTTGATAGCAGTCATCAAAGAATTTCAACCATCTCTCTTGATCATTCGCAAAGTTTGCTAACGGTGGTTCATGAATTACCGCTAATCGAACTACCTCGGGAAAATTCTGAACTAGCTCCAGTGCAATTACTCCCCCACTACTATTCCCAAAAACAAGGCAGATTCTTCGCCAACTGCTCCAATGACAGCAAGCACATCACGACTTTGTTGTGCAACTGAAAAATTTTCCGTATTATTTGCTGTACTTCTTGCATTTGCTCTACGGTCAAAAGTGATCACTTTAAATTGATTAGACATCGCATCAGCTAGTGGCAGAAAAGTATCTCCATCACCGCCACCACCAGGAATTAATATTAGCGGTACCCCATTCCCAGTTACTTTGTAAAATAGTTCATCGCCCTCTGTGACAATCTTACCACAAATTCTTTTATTCATTTTGCAACACCCTTTATGTAACTTCTCATTTTCATACCAATATCTTTTAACTATGAATCATAAAAAATTGAGCCACTGCTGTGACTCATTTTTTATTGACTAACAAAGAATTAGTTAGTTAAAACTGACTTATTACTTAAGCGACTTTGCAGATAAAAAGCGATCGTAGCAGAAATCAGCGTAACAATTATAGTTGGAGTTGATGAACTTTTTACAAAGATCACTTCATTATGTAATTGCTCAACATTGTTCCATAAATTAGAAAAATCAGGTTGATAAAAAACAGTTTGCAACATTCCTGAAAAAACATTTATAACACCAAATAATAAAATAAAACTTAAAACAAACAACAAATACTTTTTCATTTAATTTTCTCCTTTAGTTATTTAATAAACAAGTTCCAACGATTGCTGATTAAACTTTCATTAAAAAACTATTACTAAAAAAAATACCTAAAGTTATTCTAAATAAGTTTATATTTATTAAGAAAAAAAGTCAGATTCTATTTCATAGAGTCCGACTTCTTTTAGTTAAATTATGCTTTTTTTACATTAGTTGCTTGTGGTCCGCGTTGACCTTGTTCTACTTCAAATGTAACTGCTTGTCCTTCATCTAATGATTTAAATCCATCAGTTTGAATTGCTGAGAAATGAACGAATACATCATCACCATTTTCACGCTCGATAAATCCAAAACCTTTTTCTGCATTAAACCATTTTACTTTACCATGTTCCATTAATGTTTCCTCCTTGTGTGAGTTACACACATTTTAATATTCCAATTTTAACAATAAACTTAAAAATAATCAAATTCACCTAAAAAATATTATATTATTTATTTACTTTCATTTGTTTTTGTCTTATTTTTGGTACCCTTACTTACATACGGTTTCGCACTTTTTGCTTTTTTTGCACTAGCTTGCCACCTATTCCAACCCTTCTTATCTGTACCTCTACCTGTTCCGCCTTTACCTTTAGCTTTACTCAAATAAACACCTCATTAATATACGACATTAAACTACATATTGACGACTAACGTTCAGTTAGTTCTATAATAAGATTTAATCATTAAAAAATAATATTTTTTAATAAAAGAACTCCGTAAACAATAGTACTACCAATTATAACTAATAACCCTATCATAAAAAAGCCATATATAAAACCCTTTCCCATTGAAAATATATCCAAAAACATATTTTTAAAGATTTTAAGTAACTTTTTCATAATAATTCTCCTAATGGTAAATATTTAATTTTATTTTCCCATCCATATCCAACTGATTATGCAACAAAACATCTATATACATAGATAAATGCTCTTAAGTAAACAGAAAAGCACTCCAAGATTATTTGAAGTGCTTTTATATTTACTGTGTATAAATATTAGCAAATGCAGTTTCTTTATCGTTATTTTTCAAAATGATTGTAAAATTTCCATCGAATTGTTTAGTTGATTTAAGCTCAAATAATGACTGTATGTTCATACCTTTATCTACTGTTGATCGATATGAGATTGCTAATTTTTGACCGTTCATTTTGAATTTAATATTGGAATAGTTTGTACCTACTCCATTAAACAAAATATATATTTCTTTTTTACTTTTATAATCATATAAATAGACACCATTATCATTTTGCATATTAATTTTTTGTTTTAAATCCGATTCATTAATCTTTTCAATATCTAATTCTTCTAAAGTAAAACCTTTTTGTATTTCATTTGAAGAGATGACTGCTTTATTTACTGTCGCTTTTTTTGTTGAAATATTTTCAGTATTACATGCTGCTAGTGTAATAGTTGTTAAAATGAATAAACTAGAGTTAAGCATTTTTCTTTTAAACGTCATTTTTACCTCCACAGACTTATGTAATTAATATAAATTTATATGATTAACCAATTAATGAGTATAATATCCTTTTGATCGAATGTTTTAATAGTCAAAATCATTCATTAGCTAATTATTGGGCTTTTATTTCCATTTACCCAATCAAGAATAAATGGTTTTTGACGCGGATTTAAGTTACTCGGTAATTCCATTTTGCTAAAGAATTTATGCTCCTTGCTTTCAATCCCTTTTTGTATTAACTCACCAGTAAATTTTGTTGTCTTAAAAATTACTTGGACACTGTAAGCCTTATCTTTATTAGGATATTCAACAAAACAGCTTTCTCCAGAATAAATACCAAATAACTCTATTTCATTAACTGTTAAACCTGTTTCCTCAAATGTTTCCCTCATTGCAGCATCTTCAAATGTTTCTCCAATTTCCATTACTCCACCAGGAATACACCAATTATCTTCATCGGTACGGTGCTGTAATAATATAGCATTGTCTTCTTCAATAATGACCCCGCAACCAACTGTAAATAGTATTTCATTTCCAATTAACTTTCTCATTTCTTTTATGTAGTTCATATTAAATCTTTCTCCTATCAACTTTGTCATTTAGTACATTTAAATAATATAAAGTAGTTATTTTTATAGTTATTTTGTCAGATACGTAGAATAAGAGCTGCCAAAAAACTAAATAATTTTAATTAACCTTTAACTTTAATTCAATTTACTTAGTAAATCTCCTTCTTTTCATCTTTAACCATTTGCTTTTTACCTCAAAAGAAACTGTAATTAAGTAAGTTAAATAAAGCTTTAATAGATTTAAACTATTTATTTAGACTTCAGTGTTGGTCATCCTCAACCTTACTAAAAATCGATTCATTTTTTAGGGAACAAATCTATTTGAAATAAAAATAAGAATATTAATAAACTAGTTAAATGTATGAACAAAACATGTCAAGTAAGCATAGTAATATAGGGCTAGTTATAAATAGGACAAGCTAGCTATCAATTGAGGAAAATTGTCTATATAAATATAGAAAAGGTGATTTATTGGGCAAAGAAGATCGAAAAAAAAATGATGGTTGTAATTGTAACAAATCTAAACAATGTAATTGTCAATGCAATCATTGTAAACAACGTGATTGTCATAGCGAATGTGGTTGCTACAGCCATGGTAATTGTCAATGTTGTTATATTCCATGGCCTCCGGGACCTAGAGGGCCAAGAGGTAAACAAGGCGAAGAAGGGGAAAGAGGTAAAAGAGGTGCTACCGGTGTTACAGGATCAAGTGGAACTACAGGTGCTGCTGGTCTAACTGGGGCTACTGGTGATCCAGGTGTTACTGGCTCTACTGGGGTTACTGGTGCTACTGGTGCTACTGGCTCTACTGGTGCTACTGGTAATACTGGTGCTAGTGGTAATACTGGTGCTACTGGTAATACTGGTGCTACTGGTCCTACTGGTCCTACTGGTGCTACTGGTCCTACTGGTGCTACTGGTAATACTGGT